>DASQVU010000181.1:0-15692 GCA_035640615.1 Pseudonocardiaceae bacterium | reverse complement strand
AGCTCGTGCAGCGTTCGAGAGGGAGTGAATGGTTCTGGCCGCGCCTGTTCTCCCCGGCCCACTCGGTGCCCTGGCCCCGGTGCTCAACCAGTACGGCTACCTGGCCGTCGGCGCCCTGGTACTGGTGGAAGACTTCGGAGTGCCCTCCCCGGGAGAGACGGTGCTGGTCGCCGCCGCGGTGTACGCGGGAGCAGGTCAGCTCAACGTCTGCGCTGTTGCAGCGATCGGCTTCGTCGCTGCGGTGATGGGGGACAACATCGGTTTTGCCATCGGGCATTACGGAGGGCGCCGGCTGGCAGTGCGGTTGCCGATATGTATTCCTGACTCCCCAGCGACTCGAACGGGCGGAGAAGTTCTTCACTCGGCACGGTGGCATGGTTGTCACCGCGGCCCGGTTCATCGAGGGGCTGCGCCAAGCCAACGGCATCATCGCCGGCACCAGCGACATGCCGTGGCGGCGATTTGTAGCGTTCAACGCCCTAGGCGCCGCCCTGTGGGTCGGGTTTGGACCAGCGTGGGCTACCTGGCTGGTAACCACCTCACCACGATCTACGGCGCCGCCCATCGCTACGAGATCTACCTGGCCGCCGCCGTTGGCTTGGTCGTCCTGGGATTGATCGTGCGCCACTCGCTGCGTCGCCGGGCGACCAGCCGGCGCACCCAGTAGCCCACCCTCACATCCGGTCGTACCGCGTCGGCGGGAACGGATGTTCCTCCGTGAGCGGGTACAACTCGCCCTCCTCGAGCTGCCGCTTGACTTCGGCTTCCTCCTCTCGATAGATGTCGGTGTCGGTCACGTCGGTGAGAGGCGGCGCGTCCGTGGCCGGAGGTACCTCGTTGGGGTCGTAGTCGTCGATTCCGGCTTCAACGCGTTCCCGTTCGGTGCGGCGGGCGAGCGCCTCGTCGTCTGGGTGCATCGAGGCCCCACCATGCTCCCGGCGGTCGCGGGAGCCACCTTCCCAGCCGCCCTCACGTCTTTCCGCCGCCATAACGCCTCCTGCTTTCGATGAGTTACTCACGCCCGGTACCCGCTGGACACGCGGACTGGGTACCCCCTTCCCGGCGTAGCGAAGCGACGGATGCGCTCGGCGGAGAATGTACGGCTCACCAGCGCGGCCCGGGCCTGTGCTCTCATCGTCGCCACGCCCGGCCGAGATCCCGGCAGTTCATGAAACCGCGTCAGCATATGCGGTGGGGCAAGCATTCAACGCAGGTTAAAGTATGAGGCCACCCAGAACTAGGCGTAGTGCAGCCAGGACGCAAGCCAGGATGGCGATGTTGCGCCCATTAGTGCGCTTGCTGAGAAGGCCGAAAATAAGGCCGATGACGCCAATGGTAAGCGCGACCCACGCAAAAAGTGCGCCGATGACCGGCAGGATGCCCGTCAAAAGTACGATGAAAATAGCGAAGACGCCGAGGGTGATGGCGATCACGTTCATAACCCCATTATGCGCCGTGCCGCCGGCAACGTCCTCGAGTTCACCGCGGCACCCGACCCACGTGGAGCCCGCGAGACTCCCGATCAGTCAAACTCTCCATCTCGAACGGCGTCGGCGAACGCCGCCCAGGCGTCGGCGGTGCAAAGCAATGCCGTCCCCGCTGGATTCTTCGAGTCCCGTACGGCACGGTGACCGCCAGCAACGCAGGCAACCTCCACGCAGTTACCGCCGCCGCTGCCGCTGTAGCTGCTCTTGATCCAACGCGCCAGCTCATTGACGGCTGCGCGGTGCGTAGTCATGGTTCCAGCTCCAATGTTGTGGCACTGATCATGTCGATCGTCTCATTCGGTCCTAGCGCTGCCGACGCTATCTGGTCGAATGCCAGCCGGTAGACCCCGACGTCTCTGGTCCGTTCGACGTAAAGCGTAGACGTCATGGTCTCAACGGTCACGATCCGTCCGTCTTCGGGGTCCGGGAACTCCAGCACGCTGAACGCGCCGTTGATACCGGGATGTACGGCAGCCGTGAATGGCACTAGACGAACGGTGATGTTCGGCCGCTCCGCCATCTTGATCAGGTGCTCTAACTGCTCCCGCATCACCGCTACACCGCCGATGCTGCGACGCAGCACCGTTTCGCTGATCACCGCATCCAAGATCAAGGCGTTCTCACCGGTCAGCCGCGCCTGACGGGCGCGGCGGAGATCGACCGCGCGCTCCATCTCTTCAGGCGTGGTCCGCAACGGGTAGGCACTGAGCACGGCAGCGGCGTATCGCCGGGCTATCGACCGTGGCCGCGTGGTGATCCACGCATCCTGCTCCGTACACGGCAGTGCCCGTGGCTTCGCGAACCTCGCGGTGCGCAAGCTCGACGGTGGGATCGAGTTGGACCCCCACGTAACCGGCGCATGCGTGCTCACGCTCAACGAAGGCGGCGCCAGCGTGCTCCGCGACGCGTTGACGTGGTGGTTGGAATGATGCAATGAATGAGCCGGTAATGCGATGGGCAGCGCACCCGGATAGCGGGCACTGGCACCCGGTAGCGCCACTAGATCTCCGGCTGTCCGGACAACGTGGTCATGCGGAAGCGCTTGGTGGCGCTCAGACCGCATGACGGATTGGAGTATTCGGTACTGCCTGGCGATTGGGCGTGCCTGCCCCTGCGTGCTCGGTGGGACGGCCGATCTGCGCGTACTTGAGCTTGTCGAGCTGGATTGAGTCAGCGAGGGAATAGGCATCCCGCACGAATCCAGCCCGCGGCGACGGCTGTGGAGTATCCGGCTGCGACCCAGGCGGCCAGCGTCATCGGGTGTAGACCGGCCTGCGCTGCATCATCTCGCACCAGGTGCGCGAGCGTGATCACGTCGGCATCGGCGCTGGCATAGCCGATACGCTGGCGGCCTCCCGGGGACGAGCTGGCCGAAGGATCGGGGAAAAGCCACAGCCCGTAGGTAGCGAGCAGCTCTTGGGTCACGTCCGGGGCCGGCTGGGTGGTGGGCACCCCGGAATTAATCCAGTCCAGCACCGCCCCGGCACCGGGGCCGGCATCGAACTCGCACAGTTCCAAGATCCATACGCTGCCCATCAAGGAGCGCCAGAATGCGGTCAGCACCGGCGCCGGCCCCACGCGCTCCGATCGGGCATCCGGGGTGTCCACCAGTTCCGCCACGGCATGGATCAGCGTGGGGTAGGTACTGAACACTCCCAGCAGGCCGGTGAGCTCCACCGGGCGCGCAACCATCCGCGTGATCAGGCCTGCCAGGTGCAGTTTCGCCCCACTGGCCTGAGCGAGTTCCCGGGCCCGCAGCAGGCAGTTCAGGCCGCTGGAACCCAAGAAGTCCACTGATTCGAGATCGATAACGAGATGCGCTGGTGCTGCAACGAGCTGCTCGCGGACGCGCTCCTCCAGCAATGGTGCGGTCAGCAGATCAAGGCTGCCTTCCACCACCACGACGGACATGCTGGCCGCCGGGTAGTGCTGCACGCTGAGTCCCAGCAGCCGCTCGGGAGCAAAGTTATCCAGCCCGCCCGCTGGCGGGTAGGTCCAACGTTTATCGGTCAGCGGGTCCAGCCGCCTCCGGAGGGGTCTGCCGCATTCGTCACCCGGGGTTCCCTTCGGGTTGCTTCGAACCGACCGTACCCAGATTCATGCTCGTCAGAACATTTTTCGGCCAGCAGCACGCCCCTCAAAGCCTGACCGCAGCCAGCAGCTGGTGCTGGTGATCGCCCGGCGCACGGGTCAGAAAAACACTGGCCCTAGCACGATGACGCCTGTGGCAGGCGCCCGGTGGTGGTGGCTTGATAGCTCAGAGTGGCACATCGTCGACGGACGGCAGGCATTCAATGCAGGCAAACACGCGCATCGCGACGAAGCCGGCAACCACGATCACTAATCGTGGCCCATTGGCTGCTGCACTCATTCCGCAACCGGCGCAGCTCGGGCGCGCGGGCGCTACGAGCAGGTGGGTGCATTCTCCGCACACCACCAGATCGGGTATCCACAATGCCAGGTGTACCGGCTCCGGCTGCTCCGCCGTGGGGTCATGAGGACAGGTACGGGCCTGGCCGTCCAGCCAACGGGCCACCGCCATCATGATCCCGAGGCGCAGCCAGCCAGGCTGCTCGCCGAACCCGACATCCTGCTGGCCAACCTCCGGCCTCGCCAGTAACCCAGCGAGCAGGTCGTCGTGCGCCGCCTTGAGTTGATCCTCCCGCCCGACCGGAACGTCGAGCTCCGCCAGCAACTCAGCTTCCCGACCCTCGGTCAGGGCGGCATCGATCCGGAGCACGAGATCGCTCAGGCGTTGTTCAGCAGAGTCCATGATCGCTTCGCTTATAGCCAGACGCACTTATTCGTCCATACGATACCTCCGCGCACCGCGACAGGGACTTACGGATGCTTGTGCACCTCGGCTTGCGCGCAGCGAAATACGAGTGTTTTCGGCATTCTTAGCGGGTTGGTGGAGGAGGGACGGTGGTGGTCACCGCCTGCAGCAGGGTGGGCCAGGCCGATTCACCAATCTGTGCCAGCACGGTGGCATTTCCGGCCGGCCCAGGGCGAAAGACGACGGTCTGACCTGGGCCAAGGTCACGCAAAACGGCAGGCTCGGGGATGTCCAGGGTGCTGGACACCAACACAATGTCCGTGCCGGCTGGGGGCGCTTCGGACAGCACATGCAGCGTCGCGCGCTGTTGGGCCTCGGCACCTCCCCGATTAACCCACGTGCTGGAGGCGTCCAACCGGTTATCGTCGGTCACGGACGCCAGGTGCAACAGCCGTCCGGTGGTCTGGGTGAGGCATAGCCGGGCAGTGCGCACCGCGGCGATCGGTAGGTGCAATGCGCGTATCGCGGCGCCGATCTGCTTTGCATGCTGACGGCCGATGTCGGTCAGTGCGTCCTGCGCGGCGCAATCGTGAGTGGCCACCTGCTCGGCGGTGACCGTCCCGAACTGGTTGTCCCGCTCGGTATGCCGGATCCACAGCAGCAACCCGCCCTTTCGCAACGCCTGCACCAGCGCGTCACCTTGAAGTGGCCCGGTGATCTCCGTGGTGTTCATCGTGCTCGGCTCCGCCGCCGGGGTGGGTTCGGGAGTGGTCGACGAGTCCATCGGTTCGTCCGGCAGTGCGGGTAGTGGGGTGGTCGATGGTGGTGCGGTCGACGATCCGCCACCACCGCACGCGCTGAGCCCAAGGTTGATCGCCACCCCCACCGCCGCAACCCACCGCGCCCGCCGCATCGACATGTGGGCGATCCTCGCGCAGGCCAGCTGGTGGGCCGCACCGGGCCGGCAAATGTCAAGATGGCGCCACCACACGTCGCTCACCAGCTCCACACCCCCAGGGTCATCACAGCGCCTCCAGGCCGGCCACGGTCACGTCGTGGCGACCCAAGACCTGCTTGATCTGCCCCGCAGCCCTCGATCGGGCGTCCGTGCGGCACCGTCGCGTCGAGGTCGGCGTGCAAGGCGCTCATCGCGTCGGTCAGGCCGACCACCAGGAACTTCGCCGACGGGCTGAGCACCGTGAAGGTGTGCGAGGCCGCTGGCGGGATGCGTCGGTGTGTTTCACTCCGCGCACACCGTGCAGGACCACCTGAAGTCGGTATTCGCCAAGGTGGGTGCGCGCAGCCGCGGTGAGCTGGTAGCCCGGCTGTGCCCAGACGGCCCTGGCTGGTACGGCGTTGACCTCCACAAACAATCGGCGAGCCGGGGATCAGAAGTAAATCTCGACGGCTAGTTGCGCACCTCACAAGACTCCGACCGGGCGTAGCAGCGCAGCGGCGGCTCGGAAGTCACGGGTGGATAAAAAACTCCGACAACGCCGAGCATGAAGTTGGCGTAGTTGGAGACGAAGTGACTGGCGAATGAGTTCACGGTCACGCCGGGCAGGAACAGCTGCCCGCAGACGCTGCGGGAAATCCGAGCCGGGTCAGCGGGCCCGGGATGGGTAAACGCATCGACAACCACGGCGTAGGCCACTGCATCCGCAAGGGCCTGGACGTGGTCCACCACCCGGAGCGGGCAGATGCTCTGGATTGGCACGTTGGTGGCGCCGCCACCTTGAGCGGAGACCGACTGGGGCAGCTGCGGGGTGACCAGCTCGTCAGTCAGTGAATAAACGCTGGTGTAGCTCACGTTGCCCGGAGTCTCGTCACCGGCGTTGAGAGCCTTGACGAAGTTCGAACCGAGGGACAACTGCCACACCGCCGGCGGGCACGAACCCACTGCGCACCGGAGACTCGCATCGGCCGTGCCGTGATAGGCGGCCTCCAGTCCCACCATGTCATCGACCGAGTCACGAACATCGGGCCAATACTTGATCGCCCACCGTGCCACCAGAGGCCCCAAGGACCATCCCAGGACGTCGACTTTTGAATGGTATTGGTCGCGCATGTGGCGCACAGCATCCACGACGTATTCCGCCGAGGTCTGCATATCGCCCAGGCCTCGGTGCGGGAGATCGACGGTGCACACATCAAAGCCGGCGTGGTTGAGCGCGGGGACGTAATTCCAGCCCCACTGCTCCGGCCCGGTTGCGCCGAGGCCGTGGACTAGCAGCACCGGCTCATGGCCTGCGGGAGACGGTGTGTCGTGACAACGCAGCGCCGCAGCCAGTATCGCCGGTGGGGTCTCCAACGGCGGCCCACTCTGGTCGGAATCGAGCATCGCTTGCGCGGGCACCGCAGAGCCCACCATAAAGAACGTGAATGCCAGCAGAACACGCCAAACCATGGGAGCCCCCTGCCCCGCCTACGCGGACCGTCAGCAGCCGGCAGACCAAGCCCTGGTAGCCCCCGAACTGCGCCGATCGCGTACCCACCACCACCGCAATCAGCCACACCAACGACCGGACCTGGCAGGAGTGACGTATCAGGGCGCCAAGCAATACTTCTGCACACACCACAAACGGGTGATCTGCGGGAGAGTTGTCCCTTAATCGGCTGATATGGCAGCAACCCGGTCAGAAATCCTCAGCTGCTCGCCGCCGATGCTCTCCTCGCGGCTGCTGAACTCGCTGATCCGCACCCACCCTGCCGTTCTGCTGGTGCTGTGGGGACAAGTGATCCTGGCGCTGGCGGTATACGGCATCCGGCAGCACGCCGGAATCGGGCTGCTGGGCCGCCGGAGCATCTGCTTGCCCATCTCCCCGCCCTTACGACTGTGCCGCCTGCATCTTCTTGAACAGCTCAGCTAACTCGTTGTCGCGTTCGCTTTCGGTCTGGATGTAGGTCTCCAAGCGCAGCGCATTGCTCAGGCATGCCTCGGTGAGCCAGATCAGGTTGTAGCTGGACGATAGTTAAGCGATCAGGCTCGGCCCTGGCGAAGCGTCGATCGGGCGGGCCAGCAGGTTAGGTCCACGGCAACGACGCGGAGTTCGCTGGTGTAGCGATGGCCGGCCGCGTCTTGCAGCCAGCACCCGTCCGGTCCCGGCAGCATCTCGGTGAATCGGACCGACCTGCCCCCGAGGGCAGCGGCTGGTGCTGCGGCGGTCCGCCGCATGAGCCGGCCGAGCATCCCTACCAGCGCCGGACTGTCGAAGTCCACATACATCGGTTTGGCTTCGACCGGGGAGGAGACGAAAACCCGCCGGGGCATTCCAAGCGCCATTGCCCAGGACCGGGCTTCCGCGAACCGGGCGCTGCGTCGCGGCCGCGCCCAGGCGAGCTCTGCGGCGTCGGCCATCCAGGTCTCCCGGCGATACACCGACCGGCCGGCCGTGCATCTCGGCGCGTGACCGTCGGGGTCAGCGAAGAGTGCATAGGTGCGCAGAGCCATCAGGAAGGTGACTAACTGGAACGCCTCGTCCGCCGCGGCGCTCAGACTTCCATCGAGGCTTTCGATCATCCAACCCGTCTCGGTCTCAGTGAAGACCGCGTCCGCCAGCTCCAGCGTGCGGGTGGCGCCAGGTGGGCACGCCTCCGCCGCCGTGAGCAAGCAAACGTCGCCAGCCAGGTGCATCCCTGGCCACATCCGGCCGGTCGTCATCCGTGGGATGGCTGCGGTCGGCACCGCGTAGAGGCGCGGTGGCGACAGGTCGGCGTCCCAACGCGAGCGAAGACAATCCGGGTCGGGGTGCTGCTCGAGGAGAAAGGACTGCATCAGCGTGTTGATGCCGAGGTGGTAATCGCCGATAACGACGAGGAACTCGCCGCTGTCCAGGGCCTCGGGACCAGCCGCATCGATCTGGACATCAGGCGAGGTGTGGACGGCCATCGGCCACGCCGGCTTGAAGTCCGCGAACGCCCCGGCGCACCGGCGCGCCAGTCCGTCGACGCCGTCTTCGAGCAGCGATGCCCACCGGGTCTGGAGCTCGCGCTGACGTCCGCAGAGCGCGGAGGGCAACCGGAACATGGCGGGCACGACCTCGCGCCAGACGTCGATGGCGCACGCCTGGGCCGTGCCGCTGCGGGACCGGACTTCGGTGCATACGTCGGCGATGAGCTGCCGAGCCATCTGCGCAACCTCGCCGCAGTACCACTTAGATGCCGCGAGGACCGGCAGGAGAGCTTGCGCGATCGCGTCCTGGCAGCGTTGTCCCACCTCGAGGACGAGGTCACGCTGGCAGTCCTCATAACAGACGCCGCGAGCGCCGTAGGCCACCCCGGCCCTTTGGTGAGGCTCCCGTCCAGTCAGCCGGATGAAGGTGCTCTCCAGCGCGATAAGGGCTTTTCCAAGGGCGTCAGCGTCACCCGCAGCGTTCGCCACGTCCGTCCGGCCGGATTCGAGCTGTGCCAGCGCGGCCAGCGCGCGTCCGCGGGCCTCCTCGTCACGGATGCCCTCCAGCAGCAGCGCCAGCTGGCGCTCCGAATGCGGGCCCGGGCTGACCCGCAGCCGCAGCTCGACGATGCCCCGCTGCAGGAGTGCCTCAAAAGTCTGCTGGTCTTCGATCGCATATGCCGGGCGCCGCCCGTCGCAGGCGTCGACCACGGCGCGCTCTGCTGCCGAGAGCCCTACACGCGGGATATCCGGGCACCGGCGCGGCGGTATCCACGGTCGGACGGCGGGATCCGCTGCGATGACGTCGGCCAGTGCCTGGACCGCCCAGGTCTCAAAGCGCACGACTCTCTTCGCCAGCAGCCCCCTTCCGGCATGCTGCCGGATCCCGCTAGTTCCGGTGAAATGCCCCCATCCGACCGGGCCGAAGAACCCAATCGTGTCGTTCTTGGCGCAGTAGCGCTGCCAGTAGCTCGCCACGATCTCCAACCGGCGACGTCCGTCGCTACTTGCGCCGGCGCGCCCGGCGGCCAAGGCGTCGATCGCATTGCGCAGCGCGGCCCGGTTCTGCCAGGTCACCGCTTCGCGAAAGCGCGGGTCACGCGCCACCTCCCGCAGTGACTGTTCCTCAAGCTCAGCTGAGCCCGTGCCGAAGGCGTCGAGGCCCGCGACCGGGAATCCAGTTGCCCGGAGGGCGAACTCCTTCCACAACGCCCATCGCCCCTGGTCAAATGGGCACCATATGACTGGGCAGGTCGTCGTCGCCGGCGACGAGGTGATCGTCCCCCACCTGGCGAACGTAACACCGACACCGCGCGAATGTTGGGCAATTTCCTGGCAACGGCCACGCCGGGTCTGCCTTACCCCCCACATCTCCCTTAATCTGCGGATATGGCGCCAACCCGGTCGGAAATACTCAGTTGCTCACCGCCGATGTTCTCCTCGCGGCTGTTGAATTCGCTGATCCGCACCCACCCTGTCGTTCCGCTGGTGCTGTGGGGACCGGTGATCCTGGCGCTAGCGGTATTCGGTATCCGGCAGGTTGGTTCGCTGGTCGCAATCGGGTTGATGGCCGCTGGCTACCTCCTCTGGACGCTGACCGAGTACTGGGTGCACCGTGCGGTGTTTCATCTCCAGCCGCGCGGCCCGCGCAGCGAAGCTTTCGTGTGGGCCGTTCACGGGCTGCATCACGCCCACCCCAACGACCCGCGGCGGGTCGTCACGACGCCGCTGGCCAGCATCCCGATCGGTGCCGCCGCGGCAACCCTATTCTGGTTGATCTTGCCAGGGGATTTGTGGTTGCCGTTCGCGGCCGGCTGGGGTGGCGGCTACCTCGCCTATGACCTGCTGCACGCCTACCTGCATGTGGGCCGGCCGCGGACGGCATTGGGCCGCTGGCTGCGGGCACGGCATCTGCGGCATCACTTCGCAGACGCCTCGGGCGACTTCGGCGTGAGCGCGCCGTACTGGGATTATGTGTTCAACACCTCACTACCGGCTCGCCCACCACGCCGCGACAGCGGGCGCTGCCGCGCTCCGCACGCCAGGGGCCTGGTCAGCCGGTGAGCCGCTTGCGGAGCATCTGCTTGCCCATTTCCCCGCCCTTACGGCTGTCCGCCTGCGCCTTCTTGAACAGCTCAGCCAACTCGTTGTCGCCTTCCCGTTCGGCGTCCTGGATGTAGGTCTCCAAGCGCAGCGCATTGCTCAGGCACGCCTCGGTGAACCAGATCAGGTTGTAGTCCTTGTCCTTGGTTCCCGTCACATGACCGGTTTCGGTGGTGGACACGGCCGCCTCCCTAAGCGATGGGCAGTAGCCGGTGGCGTACCCCGGAACTGGGCGCGGTAGTCATCATGCACGGCGCCTTCGCAACCGCTAACCCGGACAGAGCAGTTTCAGCCGGCGAAAAGCGTGGGATTATACTCCGATGAGGGGACACACATCGCATGACCTGTATCGTGCAAAGCTCATCCAGAGACGGCTCACACTCGCCGTAGTCACCGCCGCTGTAGCCCTTGCGCCGGCAGCGTGTGCCTACAAGGGCCTGAGCATGGCCGCCCAAACCGCGGCGACTCTCCATGGCGACGCCGCGCTCGAAGCCCCAGCTCGGACCCCGAGCGTGGGCACGGCCTCGGCCACCACTACCCGGGCCGAGACGTACAACCCGGCCTTGGCACCGCAGGGCGCTCACATGAGCGCTACCTTGGCCCCGTCGGGCGAGTCCACCAATGCGGAGTTCACGGTGTCCGGACTGCAGCCCAATCGGAGTTATGCGGCGCAGGCGCATGTCAACACCTGTGGTGGCGTTCCCGAAGGGGTAGGTCCGATTTATCAGAACCGGATCGATCCTGCGGTCAACACGACCGCTGTCGGAGTGGCTGAGTCCAGCGATCCCCAATATGCCAATCCACAAAACGAGGTCTGGCTCGACGTGCGCACTGACGCGAGCGGTTCGGGCACATCGCGCGCCACGGTGCCCTTCGTGTTCACCGATCGGGGACCGGGTTCAATCGTGGTGACCGACGCAGAGCAGACCAGCGCTGGTAAAGGAGGTACGCCGGTAGCCTGCCTCACCCTCTCGGCGGTGCAACCGAAGGGCGTCGAGCCGCGGGGCTCCCGATAGCGATACTCGATCACGTTTGCACGGTGGCGATGCCGGGTATATGACGTTTTTCACCGGCCGGGCTCCGGTCGCCGGCTCGGCCGGTGAGGCGTACGAGCTGGAGTGCAACGACGTGTTCAGTATCCGGGTAGACCGGCTGGCTGGTGATGTGGTCGTCATTGTGGGAGTCGGAGAGATCGACTCCCACACGGCACCCCGGTTGAGTGCGAGCCTGCACCGCGAACTTGAAAGCACGCCGGCCAGGCTCGTCCTTGACCTGACGGACGTTAGTTTCCTCGGCGTCGCCGGTCTACACGTGCTCGAGTGCGCACTGGCCCGAGCAGAGACTCTCTCCGTAACGCTCAACCTCGTGTACCAAGACCACTCTGCCGTGCAGTCCGCACTGCGCGCAGCAGCCATGACGGGCCTGTGTCCAACCTTCTGCTCCGTCGCCATGGCGTGCGCGCCATCGAACTAACGCCGGAGTGGGTTGGTGAGCGGTCGCCGATCGGCCTGGGCCGGCGTCGCTGCGCCGGAACGGTCATTTCACTGTCTCCGTACGCTGCGCTCGTAGGCTTGCCTGTTGGGCGTCGGCTTGGGCGTCGGCTTGGTTGAACTCTTGCGACCGGAGCCACCGGTGTGGGGGGACGATGCGCGAGTGGGAGGTGCCGGCCTCCTCAGCATCCGATTCTCCGGGTGATCGATCCTTCGGGTCTGCTATTGGCGGGTGGGGCCTGAGGGGATGGTCGTTCAGTTCGTGGCGCACGATCGTGCTGGTGACGTTGCTGGTGAGCGTCTTGACGCCACTGAGCGCCTTGCTCGTTGGTTGGCTGGTGTTTTCGGTGCCCCCACCGAGTGTGCTGGCAGCAGCACGCAAGCAAGTCACCGTACTTGTCGCGAGCGATGGGAAGACTGAGGTCGGTCGTTATGTGCCGGAAGAGGGCAACCGGATTGACGTCAACCTCGCGCAAGTGCCCATGCAGGTGCAAAACGCGGTGTTGGCCGCTGAGGATCGCAGCTTCCGGTCCAACCCGGGATTCGATATGGGGGCGATCGCCCGGGCCATCGGGGAACAGCTCACCGGTGGTAGCGGCGGTGGCTCCACGATCACCCAGCAATACATCAAGGTAGTGACCGGCCATGACGAGTACAGCTTGCTGCGAAAATTCCGCGAGGTAATCATCGCAGCCAAGCTCACAAAGCGGGAATCCAAAGACCAAATCCTGCAGGACTATCTCAACACCATCTACTTCGGTCGCGATGCCTACGGTATCCAGGCCGCCAGCCAGGCCTACTTCGGCAAGAACGTGCAGAATTTGACCGTCTCCGAGGCGGCGCTGCTCGCTGGGCTAATTCGCTCCCCTTCCCGCTTGGATCCGGCTATTGACCTGGCAGCGGCCCAAGTGCGATGGAATGCCGTGCTGGACGGCATGGTGGAGCAGGGTTGGCTTTCGCCTGCCGATCGAGCGGTGCAGCGATTCCCCACAACGCTTCCGTTGAGCCAGGCCAGGCAGATACTTGGTGCGCCGACTGATGATCGGGCGCACATCGTTGATCGGGTGCTGAAGGAGTTGGAGAAACAGGGCATCACGCGTGCTCAGTTGGCCGTGGGTGGTGGCCGGATCCTCACGACCATTGATCCCCGCGCACAGCAGATGGCTCGCGATGCAGTCCGCATCGAGCTGCGCGGGCAGCCCAGCAACCTACACTCCTCGCTGGTGGCGATCGATCCGCGCAGTGGAGCGGTGCTTGCGTATTACGGGGGATCGGACGGCAATGGGTTCGATTTAGCCGGTGGGCTAGCGTGGAGCCCGGGGTCGGCGTTCAAACCGTTCACCATGGTCGCGGCGTTGGAGCGCGGCATCGGCATGTACTCGGTGTACGACGGGAAGTCCCCGGTGGTCATCGACGGCCGTTCTTACTCCAACTCGGAAAGCCTTAACTATCCCAGGTTGACGTTGAAACAGGCGATGACACTCTCGGTCAACACCGCCTTCGTCCGGCTCGCCCAGGACGTCGGCGCACAAGCCATCCGGGATGCGGCGATCCAGGCCGGAATACCGGAGGAAATCAACGGCAAGCCCGCCATGGCAGAACCGGACAGTGGGGTGCCCGGGATCGGTATCACACTCGGCCAATATCCGGTGCACACCATCGACATGGCCAGCGCGTATGCGACCTTCGCTGCGGACGGGATGCGGCGCGAACCCTTCTTCGTTCGGGAGTATGACAACTCTCACGGCGGCGTGGAATATCAACATGCCGATAAGCCGCAGCTCGCTTTCGATCCTGCCGATCCCGCGCACAATGCGCAGCTGGCTCGCAACGTCACCGCCACCCTGACCGACGTTGCACGCAGCTCGCAAATTCCCCTGGTCGGCGGGCGTCAGGTGGCCGCTAAGACCGGCACCCACCAGCTTGGCGACACCGGCCACAACGCCGCTGCCTGGACGATCGGCTATACCCCGTCGATTTCCACCGCGGTATGGGTCGGCGATCCAGCCAACTCGGCGATCAGAAACGCCAACGGAGCCGACGTCTTTGGGCGTGGCCTGCCAGGAGCGATCTGGCAGCACTTCATGAATTCATACGTCCAAGGCACCCCGAGGCAGGCGTTTCCTCCATTTGAGCTGATCGGTCCGCCGCCAACGACTACCCGGTCTCCCGCCTGGCGTACCGATGAACGGCGCAATACTGATCCCTTCGCACCACAACGACCCGGCTTCCAGGACACCGATCCCTTCGCACCACAACGCGGTTTCCAGGACACCGATCCCTTCGCATCGCCACAACCCGATTTCCAGGACACTGAACCACCACCGCTGAAGCCCTCAAAGAGGCCAGCCACACGCCAACGCAGTGATTGCTACCCGTTCTGCCAGGACGCACCAGCGCGACGGTGATACCGGCCAGCGTTGGCCGCAGGCTTTGCCGGACCTGATCGAATGCTTAGAAGATCTTTAGTCGTTCTGGTTTGCCGTGCGGGTCTTGGACGTACACCGCACCGCCGGAGTGGATGAGTTCGTCGAGGTAGTTGTAGACCTGCAGGGCGCGGTTGATGGTCTCTGTCTTGGTGTCGCCGGTGCGTTGAACCGTGGCCTCCAGGGCATGCCAGGCCCGTGGGGTGAGGTTGACGGTCACTCGTTCTGGTGTGCCGTGACCTCGGCTGGTGGTGACCGCTGCGCGGTCTTGATCAGTCACAGGGCCTTTTGTCGGTGGCATCTGCCTCGACCTTTCTCTGGGGCAGTACGGGGCACTGGGCCATGGGGATCGTTTTTCGGTGCGATGGTCGATCGACGTGTCCAGTGTCGGCGAGCAGCCGGCCGCGTGGCTGACTCGCATATCGCTAGCCGGGGGGGTCGGTACTGGTTCTCATTCGGCTCGCCGCTGTACTCCATGTGGTGATAATGAGGCCATGCTTACGCATCAGCCGTGTACCTGTCAAGCATTCAAATCATACATCGGCTGGTTGTGACGGTAATGCCGACCGGTCGGTTTGCACCGTAGAGATGTAGTTTGTCTGGATTTCTCCTGTACACTAGGCGCTCTACCTGGTAGTTTCCGGAATGACAGCTCTTACGTCGCGTAGCGGCCCGGGCGCAAGGAGCTCGCGCTATGGACAAGGACATGCATCAGGGTCACGAGCCCGAGCATGTGATCTCACCCAGATCGAGAACCAGCCCAGCTCCCGCCTGGATCCGTTGTTCGAGCGGCAGACGGACGACGCCGAGTTTGTTGGGCCGTGGTTCGGGGCACGGTTCTACAGCGATACTCCGGTCCGCTCACCCGCTGGCATCGCGACCGCTTTGCTGAAGGTCGTGCTGGCGGCCGGCCTACCCGCCGCCGGCCTGGCAGCGGGAGGCTGGGCGATGAGGGTGGCGGGCTGGCTGACCCTGACGCTGGCGGGACTTATTTTCCTGATCGTCGGAACGACCGGACTATTCCTCATCCTCCGTGTCGAGTCTGGCCCGTACGCCCCGCACGACCTCAATGGCACCAACCCTCGAACCGATTGCGGTGAGACCCACGAGCGGTGCAGTCGCCGTCCCGCTGAACACTCAGAGCCGACCCGAGCTCACCGAGCACTGCAGCCACCGAGACGCCGATGAGTGGCTACTCCGATCACGCGGCCGCAGTCGCCGCCGCGCTGGCTAAGCTCAACGTACGGCCCAACGAGCGGGTGCTGATGCTGCTGCCCGACGGTCCCGACTTCGCCCCGGCCTTCGCCGGTGTCATCCACTATGGCGCTATACCGCTGACCGTCAATCCCTTACTCCCCGCTCGCGACATTAGGACTCTTGCCGCGGCCGCAAAAGCCCGGCTAATTATGGCCAGGCTAGACACCATCGATACACTTGCCGAACTCGACGCGAAACCACCCCTGTTAATCAATGGGCCATACGGATGCTGGGCAGCCCTGCTGCGACTGCGCTAACCAG
>DASQVU010000180.1:0-2791 GCA_035640615.1 Pseudonocardiaceae bacterium | reverse complement strand
ACCGGTGGAGTCACCAAGGGCCGGTCCTGCTGGCTGGTGATCGTCCCACGAGGCACCAAAGAACCGAACGGTGTGACCGCCACCGGCAGCCCCGGCTCTGGCTTGAACTCCTCGCCGTTGAGCCAATCCAACTGGGACCATCGGATCGTCGTCCCGCTGGAGTTTCAGCCGGTGAGTCAAGTCTGCCCGGTTGGGGCGCCAGAACGTCCGGTGATCGGCCAGGAGCTAGCGGTCGACGCAGTCACCTCGTGGCAGCCGGCGCTGTGCAGCGGCGGTGGTCCCCTGTTTAGTTACACCCAGCTAACCGACGACGTGGCCCGCAGCCAGGTACCGAGCGGCCCGTTGGCCATAGTGACCGATCCGATCCCACCCGACCAGGTAGCCGCAGATCATCCGCTGGTGTACGCGCCGATGGGATTGTCCGCGCTGGCCATCGCGTTCAACATCAACTACCAGCCGGACGCCGAGCATCAATCCGCGGGCGACCTGGCGCTCAACGGGCGTCGCTTCACCTCCATGAAGCTCACCCCGCGGCTCGTGGCCAAGCTGCTAACTCAGTCATATCGTTTCGCGCTGCTCGACCAGCCACCCGAGATGAAGAACAATCCCACCGGCCTGCTCGCTGACCCCGAGTTCCTCAACCTCAATCCCGAATACCAGGGGTTCGTCGACCGAGGTCTGACGGTGCCCGACCCGCTCGTGCAGATCAATGGCGCAGACATCACGTCGCTGCTCTGGCGCTGGATCACTGCCGACCCGGACGCCCGCGCCTTCCTCGCCGGCAGCCCCGATCCGTTCGGAATGGTCATTAACCCCAACAACAAGAACCTTGTGCTGCCAACATCCACATTCCCCCGAAACGACCAGAGCTGCGCGACCACCACCGACGACTTCGGCAACTCGCTGACGAACTGCAACCTGGACTTGCATCCGTACGCCACCGACATGCACAACGCAGGCCGCTCTGCCAGCCGTGGCGACAGCCAGGCCCGACAGAACATCTTCGACAACACCGTTCATCAACCGGTTTCTACGAAGTTTCCCCGGCAGCTCATCGGTGCGCGGGCCCTGATGGCGGTGGTGGATGCCGCGACCGCGGCCCGATATGACCTGCCCACCGCGCAGCTGCTCAACGCCGCCGGGAAGTACGTCGCCCCTACCACCGACAGCCTGCTGGCCGGTGAGAAGGCAATGAAACCCAGCGCGGTGGCAGGAGTGCTGACGCCCGATCCTGCTGCCAGCGACCCAGCGGCCTACCCGCTGACCTCGTTGAGTTACGCGGTGACCTCGCCGACCATGCTGGACGCGGCGGCCAGTAAGGACTATGCGGCATTCCTGCGCTACGCGGGCGGCCCGGGGCAGCGTCCGGGTGTCGGCCCAGGACAACTACCCCCCGGCATGGTGCCCTTACCTGATCCACTCAAGGCGCAAACCATCGCCGCCGCCACCACCCTCGAGAAGGCGACCAGTACCGCACTGCCATCGCCACCCCAGCCAACCGTTACTGGCACCGCTACCGGGGCCGACGGTCATCCGACGGCAAGCCCCCCCAGGGCCATAGGTACTCAAGCCGGCGCGACGAATACCGGCGGCGCCCAGA
This sequence comes from Pseudonocardiaceae bacterium, assembly GCA_035640615.1. Classification (GTDB taxonomy): domain Bacteria; phylum Actinomycetota; class Actinomycetes; order Mycobacteriales; family Pseudonocardiaceae. Next base: position 1,191 of record DASQVU010000180.1, on the reverse strand, counting down.
CTCCCGTCACGCCCCCGGACGTCACCGGTTCCGGCAGCAGGCCGCCAGCCACCACGCCCAGGATGGCGCAGCAGCCGCTAGCCCGGGTGGGAAGGACACCGTCGTTGCCGACCCCCGTGGTCGGCGCCGTGCTGGGCGCAATTCTTGCTGGTGGCCTGGTGCTGGCGATCTCCTCCCCTGCCGTCCGCCTGCTTGGCGTGGTGATACAGCGGCGCCAGCGAAAGGGGGTGACGCCGACCGAGCGGTGACCAGGAGTCTCCAGCTCCCGGCCACCAGCCCGGCCGACCTTTCGCAAGACGGCAGTCACGGGGTGGTTGGCATGCCACTGATCCGCCCGTCACTGCCTGTGCCCGGACAGCAGTCCAGTGCATTCCTGCGTTCCCGAGGATAGCGACATATGCGTTCGCGACAAGGAGGTGATGCCGACCGAGCGGTGACCAGGAGTCTCCAGCTCCCGGCCACCTGCCGGCCGATCTTTTTCAAGACGACAGTGACGGGGTGGTTGGCATGCCACTGATCCGCCCGTCATTGGCATGTGCCCGGACAGCAGTCCGGTGCATTCCTGCGTTGTTAAGGACAGCTACAAATGCGAAGAAGATTGTTCCTGGCCGCCGGTGCGAGTGTGGCGACCGTCGCCCTCACTATGGGCACGGCAATGGCTGACCCCATTCCGGCGCCTCCTCCCTACCCACCGGTGGTCATAGTCGGCGCACAGACGACTCAAGACCTGTTCGACACGATGTGCAACAAGAACCCCAATTTCCGGACTAACGCCTCCGATCCCAACACCCGGATTTGCCAGTCGTGGGGTGTCGACCCGCAGCCGAGCAACATCGTCACCAGGGACCCCAGCGCCCATCCCGAATGCAGCCCCGCCAACCCACCGGGACCGCCGCCCAACGGCATACCCCGGCCCAAGCAAGGAGGAGACGGTACCGACAAGTTGATCGCCTTCCCCACGTGTATTGATGTCGCCAGGGTAGTCACCAATGATTCGGCCAAGCGCACGGGAGCGAACCTTACCTACATCCCGATGGCCACTGACGTCCTCACCTACGCGATCCGCGCCGATAGCGATGTCCCAGCGGATTTGACTATCGCAGATTTGAAGGCAATCTACACGTGTGATCCCAACTACGTTTTCGATAAGGTTACTGGCAATAACCCAGGCGGTTTCCAGCCAATGCTGGG
>DASQVU010000179.1:0-15092 GCA_035640615.1 Pseudonocardiaceae bacterium | reverse complement strand
GAAGCAGGCGCCCGCGAGCAGCGCGGCGAGCAGCGCCGGGCTGTAGGCGCTCGGGTCGTTGCCGGCCTTGTAGAGCAGGCCCAGGGAGAACAGGCAGGTGGCCGAGGCCGCCACGCAGCCGATCCCGGCGGCCAGCCCGTCCAACCCGTCCACGAAGTTCATCGCATTGATCAGCACCACCACCAGCGCGACGGTGACGAGCACCGCCTGGTCCTGTCCCAGGACGAGCGCCGAGCCGACCGAGCCCGAGCCGCCGTTCCACGGCACCCACGGGAAGACGAACCATTGCACGCCGTAGAGCACGAGCACGCCTGCGGCGGTAACCTGACCGGCGAACTTGGTGAGCGAATCGAGCTCGAACCGGTCATCCAGCGCGCCGATCAGCATGATGATGCCGCCGGCTACCAGCACGCCCACCACGTCCCCGGAAAACTCGAAAGACCGGCGCAGCACGGGTAGCTGGTGAGACAGCAGGACACCACCGAGGATCCCGCCATACATGGCGACCCCGCCCAGCCGCGGGATCGGCGCCCGGTGCACATCGCGCTCGCGCGGCATTGCCACCGCACCGATACGCAGCGCGAGGATCCGCGCCAGCCCGGTGAGCAGGAAGGTCACCACCGCGGTGGTGAGGCCGACCAGCAGGTATTCCCGCAGCGGCAGCCCAGAGGTAACGGGGACGGGTCCCACGCAGGCAGGCTAGTCCGCAGCCCGAGGCAAGTCCCCACGAGCCCACATCCGCCGTTCCACAGCCCGACATGGAGACATGTCGGAGTCTGAGCGTCATGAGGCGACGTGCACGGCGCGCCCGAGGACCTCGCCGATCGCCGCAGCGCTCACCGCGCCCTCGCGCAGGATCACCGGATCATCAGCAGTGAGATCCACGATGGTGGAGGCTACCTGGCCAGCTGGTCCACCATCGAGCAAGACGCCGACCCGATCGGCGAGCTGCTCGCGGGCCTGCTCAACGGTGGTCGCCGGCGGCAGACCGGAACGGTTCGCGCTGGATACCGCCATCGGACCGACTTCGCGCAGCAGTTCCAGGGCCACCGGATGCAGCGGCATCCGGAGCATGACAGTGCCCCGAGTATCGCCCAGATCCCAGGTCAGCGACGGCGCGTGCGCCAGCACCAGCGACAGCCCACCAGGCCAGAAGGCCTCGATCAGCGCGCGCGCCGCGGCCGGCACGCCCAGCACCAGACCATCCACTGTGGACCAAGACCCCACCAGTACCGGAACCGGCATGTCGCGCCCACGACCCTTGGCCGAGAGCAGCGCCTGCACCGCCGTCGAGGAGAACGCGTCGCAACCCAGCCCGTAAACCGTGTCGGTGGGCAACACCACGAGCTGGCCCGCCCGAACCGCGCTCGCCGCCGCGGCCAGCCCGGCAAGCCGGCGATCCGGGATCGCGCAGTCATAGACAGTGCTCACAAGGTGAACAGTACGACCGCCCGGCTCTCCAGCCGGGGCAGGGCGGGAGTGGACGTTGACAGCACGTGATCGAAAAGGAACGATCCGTGTCCGGTTAACTCCCGGAGGCCCACTTGCCCCTGTATCGCCGCATCGTGCTCGCCGTTGTTGCTACCGTGCTCGCCCTGTTCGGCGTTCCGGCCAGCGCTACCGCCCGGACTGTGGTCTCGCCCCGGCACTACGTCGCCCTCGGCGATTCCTACGCAGCGGGTCCGCTGATCCCGATGCAGCGCACCGATCCGGTCGGCTGCGAGCGGTCCACCAACAACTACCCATCGCGGCTGGCGGCAGCGCTGGCTATCCGCGACTTCACGGACGTGAGCTGCAGTGGAGCCAAGACCGACAACATGACGGCCGCCCAGTCAGTGCTGCTGCTGGGCTCCAACCCGCCGCAGTTCACCGCGCTGAAACCAGACACCGACCTGGTCACCCTGACCATCAGCGGTAACGACATCGGCTTCACCGAGCTCATCTACACATGCGGGCGGGCGGCGGCTACCAACCCGTTCGGCAATCCGTGCGAGCGGGAGGCCACCGCCAGCGGCAGCGATCTGTATGCCGAGCGCATCGCGGCGGTAGCACCCAAGGTCGGAAGGGTGCTGGAGGGCATCCATCAGCGTTCCCCGCACGCGACGGTGCTTCTGGTCGGTTACCTACGGATCCTGCCGCCCGCGGGGGGCTGCTACCCGGTGATGCCTATCACCCGCGGTGACGTGCCGTATCTGGATAATCTAGAACAGCAGCTCACCGACATGCTGGCCAGCCAGGCCTTCCGCCACGACGCGTTCTTCGTCAACTCCTACGTTCGCTCTGCGGGTCACGACGCCTGCCAACCACCGGGGACGAAATGGGTGGAGGGTGTCGTGACGACCAGTCCCGCTGGTCCGGTCCACCCCAACGCCGGTGGTATGCAGGCGGTGGCCGACTTCGCGCTGGACACTCTGAGGTACGTCAGCGCAGCTGCGGGTTGAATCTCGCCCGCCGCGCGGTGGCGAACCGGGGGCGACCGGTGAGATCGGGGTGGTCGTCGACGTCGGTGAGCACTCGCCGCGCGGCCAGCAACGCGGGGACGGCCTGCGCGTGTGACTCGTCGTGTTCGATGGCGATGCTGCCTCCCTCCCGCAGCAACCGGGTGCCGGTGCGCACCACATGCGGGATTACGGCGAGACCGTCAACACCGGCGAAGACAGCGGCCGGGGGGTCGTGGAAGGCGACCTCGGGCGGCAGCGAGGCGCTCAGCGGCACGTAGGGCGGGTTGCACAGCACTAGGTGGGCCAGCCCGTCCAGCGCGGTGAGCAGCCCGGGATCGGCTATGTCACCGGCGTAAAGAGTCACCGGCGTGTCGCCGGCCGCGGCGCGGGCGTCGGCGTTGCGCCGCCCCCAGCTCAGCGCCACGGGATCGCGCTCGACGGCATGTACTTGCGCGTCGGGCCTGGCGTGCGCCACGGCGAGTGCCAGGGCACCGGATCCCGTGCATAAGTCAACCACCAGTGGCTGCTTGACGCCTTCCAGCACCGCAAGGCCCCACGCCAGCATGACCTCCGTCTCCGGGCGGGGAATGAACACCCCGGGACCGACCGCCACCTCGATGGGACCCATGGCTGCGGTGCCGGTGAGGTGCTGCAACGGCACCCGTTGCGCGCGCTGAGACACCAGCGTGCGCAGCGTGTCGACCACAGGCGGGTCGACCAGCGGAACCATCGGCAGCTGCCCTCGCGGCACCCCAACGACGTGTGCGGCGAGGAGTTCAGCGTCCACCCGGGGCGACGCCACCCCGGCGGCGGTGAGAATCCGTTCGGCCTCCAGCACCGCAAGGCGCAGTGGCTGCCTTCTCATGACATGCGCAGGCGCAGTTCGCGATCAGCGCTGGCCAGCGCGTCCAGAACCCCGTCCAGATCACCGTCGAGGACCGCGTCGAGGTTGTAGGCCTTGTAATTGACCCGGTGATCCGATATCCGGTTCTCCGGGAAGTTGTAGGTGCGGACCCGCTCGGAGCGGTCCACCGTGCGGATCTGCGACCGGCGCTGCTCGGAGGCCTCCTGCTGAGCCTTCTCCTCCGCTAATGCCTGCAGCCGGGCGCGTAGCACCTCCATCGCTCTGATCCGGTTCTGGATCTGCGACTTCTCGTTCTGGCAGGACACCACGATGCCGGTCGGCAGGTGGGTGATACGCACCGCGGAGTCGGTGGTGTTCACGCTCTGCCCGCCGGGACCCGACGAGCGGTAGACGTCGATGCGCAGGTCCTTGTCCTCGACCTCGACCTCGACGTCGTCCGGTTCGGGATAGACCAGCACACCCGCTGCGGAGGTGTGGATGCGCCCGGACGACTCGGTGACCGGCACCCGTTGCACCCGGTGCACGCCGCCCTCGAACTTCAATCGCTCCCATACCCCGGGCTGCGCATGGGACGATCTCAGACTGACCGTGACGTCCTTGTACCCGCCGAGATCGGACTCGGTGGCGTCGAGTATCTGCGCCTGCCAGCCGTGGCGCTCGGCGTAGCGCAGGTACATCCGCAGCAGGTCAGCGGCGAACAGCGCGGATTCCGTGCCGCCCTCCCCCGACTTGATCTCCATGACCACGTCGGAATCGTCGTGCGGATCCCGCGGCAACAGCAGGTCGGCCAGCTCGGTTTCCAGGCGCGGGATCCGGTCAGCGAGGACCTCGGCCTCCGTGGCGAAGGCCGGATCCTCAGCCGCGAGTTCGCGGGCCACCGCGATGTCGTTGCGCGCCTGGTCCAGCTCGCGGACAACCCGAACGATGCGCGATAACTCACCATAACGCCGGCCTACCTTACGCGCCGCATCCGGGTCAGCGTGCAGCGAAGGATCGGCAAGCCGGCTTTCCAGCTCGGCGTGCTGATCGAGCAGCGCCTGAACTGCCGCGGTATCCATCGGTCCCGTCTGGTGGGTACTTGCTTACTTCTGGCGTTTGCCGTAGCGCTTCTCGAAGCGCGCGACCCGACCACCGGTGTCGAGGATCTTCTGCTTGCCCGTGTAGAAGGGGTGGCAGTTGGAACACACCTCGACGTGGATGTGCCCATCGCGCTTGGTGCTACGGGTGGTGAAGGAGTTGCCGCAGCCACAGGTGACTTGCGTGGTGACATACTCCGGGTGGATGCCCTGCTTCAACGGATGTCCTTTCCTCATGGCCGCCGGGTCCCCTCAAGGTGCATCGGGGTGAACCGGAGCCGGACTGCGAGCCGTGACAGTGTGGCAGATGGGTACCAGAGGGCCAACGCCACAGGCTCACCGCCAGATGAAACCCAGCACCCGGCTGGAATGTTCCGCGGTTACCTCGCCTCTGGCGCAATGTCGACGTAATTGCTTACTGACAGTATCCACTTGGCGTGACGGAACGCCCTCCAGCTGCGCGTCGGGTCTCATCCGCCGGCTGCCGTTCCGGTCACCGGGGCATGACACAGCGGAGGTGAAGCCGCGACACACCGGGCAGGTGGCCGCGACACGCCGGGCTAGTCGCCGTTGCCTGCCGCCGACTTCGAGACCTGCATCAGGAACTCGATGTTGGTCCGGGTCTTACGCAGCCGGTCGAGCACCAGATCGATGGCTTGCTGGGACTCCAGCCCCGACAGCACGCGGCGCAGCTTGTGGTGGATAGCCAGCTCGTCCGGGGACAGCAGCAGCTCCTCCTTGCGGGTTCCGGACGGGTTGATGTCGATGGCCGGGAAGATCCGCTTGTCAGCGATCTTGCGGTCGAGCTTGAGCTCCGCGTTGCCGGTGCCCTTGAACTCCTCGAAGATCACCGTGTCCATCGTCGACCCGGTCTCGACCAGCGCGGTCGCGAAGATGGTCAGCGAGCCACCGTCTTCGATGTTGCGGGCCGCGCCGAGGAACCGCTTCGGCGGGTACAGCGCCGTGGAGTCCACACCACCGGACAGGATGCGGCCGGATGCCGGTGCGGCCAGGTTGTAGGCCCGGCCCAGGCGGGTGATCGAGTCCAGCAGCACCACGACGTCGTGGCCCATCTCCACCAGCCGCTTGGCCCGCTCGATGGCCAACTCGGAGATCGTGGTGTGGTCCGAGGGTGGACGATCGAAGGTGGAGGCGATGACCTCACCCTTCACCGAGCGCTGCATATCGGTGACCTCCTCAGGTCGCTCGTCGACGAGGACGACCATGAGGTGACATTCCGGGTTGTTCTTGGTGATCGCGTTGGCGATCGCCTGCAGGATCATCGTCTTGCCCGCCTTGGGCGGCGAAACGATCAGCGCCCGCTGGCCCTTCCCGATCGGCATGATCAGGTCGATGACCCGGGTGGTCATCAAACCCTGCTCGGTTTCCAACCGAAGACGCTCGTTGGGATACAGCGGGGTCAGCTTGGTGAACTCCGGGCGCTGCCTTGCCTGCTCGAGGTCTAGGCCGTTGATGGTGTCAACCCGGACCAGCGGGTTGAACTTCTGCCGCTGCTGCTCCCCTTCGCGGGGCTGGCGCACCGCACCGGTGATCGCGTCACCGCGGCGCAACCCGTACTTGCGGACCAGCGACAGTGATACGTACACGTCGTTGGGCCCGGACAGGTAACCCGAGGTGCGCACGAACGCGTAGTTGTCGAGCACGTCGAGGATCCCGGCGACGGGCAATAGCACGTCGTCGTCCCGAACCTCGAGCTCACCGCCGTCCCGGCGGTCACCTCCACGATCGGTGCTGCGGTCACCCCTGTTGCGACGGTTACGGTCGCGGAAGCGCCGACCGCGCCGGCGACCGGCCTCGTCGTCATCGTCGCGGGCGCCATTCGGGCCGGCGGCATTCTGACTACCGTTCTGATTACTCTGATTGCCGGCTCCTTGGCCGCCCGGTGCCTGGTCACCCTGGACGGGGGCCTGATCAACCGCGGACCGGGGCGTGTCAGCGCCGCGAAGCGGACGTCGCCGCCGGTTGCGGGAGCGATCCCCACCGTCCGTGTCGCCCTCCTGCTGGTCCCGGTCTGGCGCAGGGGGGGCCTGCTCGGGCTCAGCTGCGGTCGGCGGCTCGGCGGGAGCCGATCCGGCAGCTGCGGCCGGCGGCGGCTCGACAGCAGCAACCGCCGGTTCGGTCGGTGTCGTTGCCTGCGCTCGAGATTCGTTCCCGGTCCCGGCCTTGCTCTGGGCCTGGATCTTCCTAGTGGACGTACTGGCATCCTCGAGCGGAAGCTGCTCAGCAACGGCCCGCCGCTGGCCCGGGACACTGCCCTGGCGCTCCTTGATCGCGGCGATCAGCTCGTTCTTGCGCATTCCGGTAATGCCAGTAACACCCAGCTGGCCGGCCAGCTGGCGCAATTCAGCCATCACCATTCCGGACAGCCCGCCACGGCGACGCGGCACCGTGCCATTGTCGGAAGACTGCCCATTGTCGGACCTATCGCCAGACGGCGTCTCGACTTGATCCGCCGGGCGTTGACCCGAAGATGCCGCAGCAGCAACATCGCTGCTCAACACATTGATTTCGCTCACGCAGGTCCTTCCTAACCGACCCGAGACGCGGCTCGGGCCAGCCTGTTCGCCATCCGGCGGTGTGCCGACGGCGCCTAGGTCCGCATGCGGTGGGCTAGCCGACCACCACATCGGTGGTCAAGCCGACCGGCACGGGACATGTTCGACTCCCGGCTTGGGTCTGGGTGCCAGCCTTCCCGCTACCACGTCAACCGGAGGGCGGGAGATTAATTGTCCGGGTGAGAGGGCCCCGAACGCGGCACCGGCGCCCGTGCACGCGGTGTCTGAACTCCTCTGAGCCTATCGGTCCACCGCGATGCGGGCAACAACCGACCCTTAGATAGCTGATTCACTCCTGCTCGATGATCGGTTCGATGATCGCACCGGTACGCGCCACATCAAGCCGGTACCGGGTGAAACCGGCGATGATATCCCCGCCCGGCCCGAGCCGGGCCGGCAGCTCGCCCCCGACCGGAAACGCAAGCACCGTCGGCCCGGCACCCGAGACCGCAGCTGGTACCCCGGACGCGCGCAGGGCGTCCACCAACCGCGCAGTGGCCGGATATGCGCACCGCCGGTAGGGCTGGTGGAGCCGATCTTCTGTGGCGGCCAGCAGCAGCCACGGGGCGGCGGTCAATGCATGGACCAGCAGCGCGGCCCGCCCGGCTGTGAAGGCCGCGTCGGTGTGCGGCACTTCGGCGGGCAGCAACCCGCGGGTGCTCTCGGTTGCAGAAGTCTGTTCCGGTACCAACAGCACTGGCGCCAGGTCCGGATGGGGCTGAAGACGGACCGCCCGGAAAGAGCTCTTCTCCTTCCAGGAGATCACCACCCCACCCAGCAGGCTGGCGGCAACATTGTCAGCATGGCCATCAAACCCAGCCGCCAGGTCTAACGCCGCCTCATCTGGTTCCATTCCCGCCAGCGCGTAACCGGCCAGTACCCCAGCCACGGCGGCTGCCGCGGACGATCCCAGCCCCCGCGAGTGCGGGATGCGGTTTCGGCAGCGCAGCACCATACTGCCGGGCTGGTGACCGTACCGGGCGCAGGCCGCCCGCAGCGCGCGGACCACCAGGTTGCGCTCATCGGTAGGTACCTGCCCGGCACCTTCACCGAACACCTCGACCCGCAGCCCGGAGGACCCCGGCACTACCTCCACCTCGTCATACAGGGCTAACGCCAATCCCAGCGCGTCAAATCCCGGGCCCAGATTCGCCGTCGACGCCGGCACCCTTACCCGCACAGACCTCATGCAGCCCGTCGCTCCCCCGCCCGCTCCAGGAGCCCGACATGGAGACATATCGGGGAAAACAGGCCGCTGTTGACCCCGATATGTCTCCATGTCGGGGTGGGGAGGCGGAGAGCTGCGCTAGGCAAGGGAGAGTGCGGTTGCGACGGCGGTGGGATCGACGGCGATGGGCTCAGGATTGGGGATGCCGCGCAGGGCGGTATCGGGATCTTTGAGACCGTGGCCGGTGAGCGTGCAGACCACCACGCAACCGCGGGACAACCGGCCGTCCTCGGCAACGCGCAGCAAGCCAGCCACGGCGGTAGCCGAGGCGGGCTCGACGAATACTCCTTCCTGCCCGGCCAGCAGCCGGTAGGCGACCAGGATCTGCTCGTCGGTGATCGCTTCGAACAACCCGCCAGACTCGTCGCGGGCACGGATCGCGCCAGCCCAGGACGCTGGGCTGCCAACCCGGATGGCGGTGGCGATGGTGTCGGGGTCCCGCACCGGCGCGCCATGCACCAGAGGCGCGGCACCGGCCGCCTGGAAACCGAACATCCGCGGCCGGCCCGACACCACCCCGTCGTGGTGATACTCCGTGTAGCCCAGCCAGTAGGCTGTGATATTTCCGGCATTACCGACCGGCAGGCAGTGCACGTCCGGGGCCTGCCCGAGCGCATCGCAGATCTCGAAGGCGGCGCTTTTCTGACCTTGTAACCGCACCGGGTTAACGGAGTTCACCAGCGCCATCACCGGGTAGTCGGCGGCGGTCTTGCGAGCCAGCTCCAGGCAGTCGTCAAAGTTGCCATCCACCGCCAGGATCCGGGCGCCGTAGGCGGTGGCCTGCGCCAGCTTGCCCAGCGCGATCTTGCCGCGGGGCACCAGCACCGCGCTCGGGATCCCGGCGCGGGCCGCGTAGGCGGCGGCCGAGGCGGCGGTATTGCCGGTCGAAGCGCACAACACCGCCTGCGCGCCGCGGACCAGCGCGTCGGTCACCGCGAGCGTCATCCCGCGGTCTTTGAACGAGCCGGTGGGGTTGGCGCCTTCCACCTTGAGCAGCACCTCGCACCCGGTACACGCGGACAGCGTCGGTGCGGGCAGCAGCGGAGTGCCGCCCTCCTGCAGGGTCACCACCCGGCCGCCTAGGCACGGCCGGATCCGGTCCGGGTATGCCTCGATCACTCCCGGCCAGGACCGACCAGTACCCACCTGCAGCTTCACGTCACCTCGCCCTCCACCCGCATGACGCTGACCACGTCGCGGACCACGTCCAAACCCGCCAGTTTGTCCACAGTAGAGCGCAGCGCGGCATCCGGCGCGGCATGCGTCACGATCACCAGGTTCGCCCCGGCCGGCATGCCGTCCCCAGCCCGGCCGGTTTGACGCACCGCCATGATGGACACCTCATGCTCGGCGAAGATCTGCGCCACCTGTGCCAGCACCCCGGGCCGGTCGGCGACCTCCAGGCTGATGTGGTAGCTGGTGGGAGTGTCTTCCATCGGCCGGATCGGCAGATCGGCGTAGGCGGACTCGCGCGGCCCGTAGCCGCCGGCCACCCGGTTACGCGCCACTGCAACCAGATCTCCCAGCACGGCGCTGGCGGTCGGCGCCCCACCGGCGCCCTGGCCGTAGAACATCAGCGCGCCCGCGGCGTCGGCCTCAACGAACACCGCGTTGAAGGCCCCGCCGACCGAGGCCAGCGGGTGCGAGCGGGGGATCATCGCCGGGTACACCCGGGCCGAGACCGACTCGCTGCCGGAACTGTCGATCACCCGCTCGCAGATCGCCAGCAGCTTTACCGTGCGGCCCAGCTCGCGGGCCGCGATCACGTCCGCGGCCGACACGTCTGCGATGCCCTCGCGGTAAACGTCAGCACTGGTCACGCGGGTGTGAAAGGCCAAGGACGCGAGAATCGCCGCTTTGGAGGCGGCGTCATAGCCGTCCACGTCGGCGGTCGGGTCGGCTTCGGCATAACCGAGCCTGCTGGCCTCCTCTAGGGTCTCGGCGTAGCCCGCGCCGGAGGAGTCCATCGCGGACAGGATGAAGTTCGTGGTGCCGTTGACGATGCCGGTGACCCGGGTGATCCGGTCCCCGGCCAGCGACTCGCGCAGCGGGCGCAGCAGCGGGATGGCGCCGGCCACGGCGGCCTCGAAATACAGGTCGGCGCCAGCCGCGTCGGCGGCGCCGTACAGCTCCGGCCCGCACTCGGCGAGCAGCGCCTTGTTGGCGGTCACCACTCCGCGCCCGCCACGCAATGCATCCAGTAGCAGGGACCGGGCGGGTTCAATGCCCCCGATCACTTCAATCACGATGTCCACGCCGTCCCGGCTGACCAGCTCGGCCGTGTCGGTGGTGAGCAGGTCGGCGGGCACATCGGGATGGCGCCGCGGGCGTCGCACCGCCACCCCGATCAGTTCCACCGGGGCGCCGACCCGGGCGGCAAGTTCGTCCGACTGCTCGGTCAGCAGCCGCAACACCTCCCGGCCGACCGTGCCGCACCCGAGCAACGCAACACCAATCGGACGGTCCGGCGGCCGGCTCATGACACTTCCAGGGACAGTAGGTCGGCCATCGTCTCGCGGCGCAGCAGCAGCCGGTGCGCACCCTCCCGCACGGCGACCACCGCCGGGCGGGTTAGCAGGTTGTACCGGCTGGACATGGAGTAGCAGTACGCGCCAGTGCCGGCAACAGCCAGCAGGTCACCCGGGGCCAGGTCATCCGGCAACCAGCAGTCCCGGACCACCACGTCACCAGACTCGCAGTGCTTGCCGACTACGCGGGACAGTGCGGCAGTCGCTTCGGAGTACCGGGATACCAGCCGGCAATCGTAGGTCGCGTCGTACAGTGCGGTGCGCACGTTGTCGCTCATTCCGCCGTCCACCGAGATATAGCGCCGCTGGGTGGATGCCGCCACCGTGACATCCTTGATGGTGCCCACCTCGTAGAGAGTTATGGTGCCAGGCCCGGCAATCGCCCGGCCCGGCTCGACGACCAGCTCCGGAGTGGGTATGCCAGCGGCCCGGCAGCTGCCTTCCACGATGGCCAGTAGATGCCTGGCCAGTGTGTCCGGTCGCGGCGGATCGTCGTCTGCGGTGTAGGCGATCCCCAGGCCACCACCTAGATCCAGAATGCTGACGTCGCTTACCGCGTCGGCACCGTGTTCGTCCCGGATCGACGCCAGCAGGCCCACCATCCGGTGGGCGGCGAGCTCGAAGCCATCCGCGTCGAAGATCTGCGAGCCGATGTGGCTGTGCATGCCCACCAGGCGCAGCCCCTGGGACTTGAGCACGCGCCGGACGGCCTCCGCGGCATCTCCGGTCGCGAGCGAGAACCCGAATTTCTGATCTTCGTGGGCGGTGGCGATGTACTCGTGGGTATGCGCCTCGACGCCGACGGTCGCCCGGATCAGCACGGGTTGCACCACGGCGTGCCGGCGGGCGATGTCATCGAGCCGAGCTATCTCCAGGAAGGAGTCGAGCACCACCGCACCGACCCCGGCCGTCACGGCGGCGGCCAGCTCGTCAGCGGACTTGTTGTTGCCGTGCATCGCGATCCGGGCCGCGGGAAAGCCGGCGTGCAGGGCCAGCGCGAGCTCGGCGCCGGTGCACACGTCCAGGCTCAAACCTTGCTCGGCCACCCAGCGCGCGATCTCGGTGCACAGGAATGCCTTGGCCGCGTAGTGCACCCGGGGCGGGGCGCCGAAGGCGGCGGCGTGCTCGGCGCAGCGGGCCCGGAAATCCGCCTCGTCAACGACGAACAGCGGCGTGCCGTACACCTCGGCGAGCTCACCGACCTCGACGCCGGCCAGCCGCACCGCACCGTCGTCGCCGCGGTGCGCCCCACGTGGCCAGACCGTGGAGTGCAGCACGTTTAACTCCGCGGCATCAGCCGGGCGCGGACCTGCGGTGGAAACCCGGGCCAGCACGTCGGCGTGGCGTGGCCCGGCCGGGTGCGCTCTCACAGCTGCTCCGGTGCGCTGACGCCGAGCAGGTCCAAGCCGTTGGCGAGCACCTGGCGGGTTGCCCGGCACAGGGCCAGCCGGGCAGCGTGCAGCGGCCCTGGTGTCTCGTCACCCATGGGCAGCACCCGGCAGGTGGTCGAGAAGTTGTGGCAGGTGCCGGCGAGCTGTTCGAGATATCGAGCTACCCGGTGCGGTTCACGTCGGGCTCCGGCTGAGACGACGATGTGGGCGAACTCACCCAGCATGCAGATCAGCCGGGCTTCGCTGGAGCCGTCCAGCAGGTCGAGCTGCGCGCCCGATGAGCTGATCCCCAAGTCAGCGGCGTTGCGAGCCAGGGATGCGAGCCGGGCGTGGGCGTACTGCACGCAGAAGACCGGGTTGTCGTCGGTCCGCTTGGACCAGATGTTGAGGTCGATGGTGATCGGCGCGCTGTACGAGCAGCGGATCAGTGCGTAGCGCGCGGCGTCGACCCCAATCGCCTCAACGAGGTGCGCCATGGTGGCTCCCCGCTCGATCAGCTGCCCGCTCAGCACGTTTACCACGCCCGGCGCGGGAACCCCGCTGGGATCGCTTCGCGTCACCGCAGCGCCGGCGAAGGTGAGGATCCGGTCCAGTGCGTCGCCGACCACTACCTGGCGAGCGTCTATCAGCTGCAACGGACCGGTGGGGTGGACCGGGACGGCGCCGAGAGTGATCCGGCAACCGGCCAGCTTGTGACTCGCTTCGAAGCGCTGCCCGGCGGCAAGCACTTCGGCCAGCATTTCGCGGCGGGTCTCGGCGGTTAGCCGCAGGTTGACAAAGCCAGGCCCGGCGACCTCGACGGTGCGCACCTCGGGGCGCTGCACCAGCTCCTGAGCCAGCCAACCGGCCAGGTCCCGGGGTGTCACGCCCGCTCGCTTTCCAGCCTGCAACGCGAGATTGGTTGCGTAGTCCCCGTGCCGGGGGTCCCGCGGGCGGTGAACCGTCACGGTGTCCGGAAGCGCGCCGGGGTCGAGGCCATGGTCAGCGAGCACCCCGCGAGCGACGGATCGGACCAGGTCGGCAAGCGCGGCGGAGGTCACCCCTGCGAGTCTAGGGAGACGTTTGGTCGGCCGGGTTCACCTGGTGTTGACCCGGGGTCCCTACACTGTCGCCGCGGCCTGGCAGCAGGCCCCATCGTGAGCGAGGACCAATTAGGTATGCCAAGCGGCAAGACCAGCAAGGCAGTGCGCAACGCGCGCCCGGTCGTCACGGCGGCCAAACCCAAACCCTGGGGGACGATTGCTGCGGTTGTTGCTGTCCTGGTATTCGCGGTCGGCATCTTCGGGTACATGTTCACCCGGTACGAGGACCGTCGCGCCTTCACCCCCACCGCCGAGAACAAGGACCCCTCAACCCACATCAAGGGCATCGTCATCAAGAATTACGACGCTGGACGGGGCCACATCGGTCCAGATAAGCGGGTGGCCTACGACCACAGCCCCCCTTTCGGCGGGCCGCACGATGCCACGTGGGCGGCCTGCAACGGAGTGGTCTACACGACGCCGGTGCGCAACGAAAACATGGTGCATGCGCTGGAGCACGGCGCGGTATGGATCGCCTACAACCCGGACAAGGTCACCGGCGCGGCGCTGCAATCCCTGCACGACCGCGTGCAGGGCTCGAACTACCTGATGCTGTCTCCCTATCCAGGCCTGGACGCGCCGATTTCCCTGCAGGCGTGGGACCATCAGCTCAAGCTGACCGATGCCGGCGACAAGCGCATCGACCACTTCATCCAGGCGCTGCGGCTCAACCAGTACACCTATCCGGAGATCGGGGCCAGCTGCGACGAGCTCACTGGACTCTTCGACCCGGCGAAGCCACCGCCGTTCGTCGCCGCGCCGCCCGGTCCGGACGCCGTGCCGTTGACCTATTCCGGCGGCCGTGGCACAGCCCCCAGTGACTCCCCGGGTGGCACTCCGCCACCGGGGCCGGGTGGGTGAGCCGCGCGATGGCGGAGGCGACCGTGCAGGCCGGGTTGGCCGCTGGTAGTACCGAGGCGCCTCCCGCCACCAGGCGGCCGGCTCGGTGGATCCGGATGCTTCTGGCCACCGTCACGCTGGTCGCCGCGGTAGCCCTCGGCGCGGCACTGGGTCCGGCGCTCGGGGTGGGCGGGGTAGGCGGGCTGTGGGCACAACCCGGCGGCGGCCCAGTGGATGTCGGCTTCGCCCAGGACATGTCGGTGCACCACCGTCAGGCGGTGCTGATGGCAGGCCTGGCGCGGGATCGCAGCACCGATCCCGCGATCCGGTTGCTGGCCTTCGACATTGAAACGAACCAGCTCGAACAGATCGGCCAGATGCAAGGCTGGCTGAGCTTATGGAACGCCGCCGCGCTGCCCACCGGTCGGTACATGACCTGGATGGCTGACCCGATGCCGGGGATGGCAGGCATGGCGCACGGCGGTGGGTCGGGCGGCGTGGCAACGATGCCGGGGATGGCCTCGCCTGCTGACCTAGACCGGCTTCGAGCCGCCAGCGGTGCCCAGTTCGACATCCTGTTCTTGCAGTTGATGCTGAGACATCACCAGGGCGGGGCGCCGATGGCCCGATACGCCGCGCAGCACGGCGAAATGGCCCAGGTGCGCAACCTGGCCGAGAAGATGGTCGTCTCCCAAGGCGCCGAGAGCGAGTACATGGCCGAGTTGATCGCTCAGCGCGGCGCGCAACCACTCCCGCCACCGAACTGAGCACCACCTGAGGGCATTCGCTCAGTACGGTACGCTCGGCTCCGCAAGCCCCCGTAGCTCAGGGGATAGAGCACCGCCCTCCGGAGGCGGGAGCGCAGGTTCGAATCCTGCCGGGGGCGCCATCTTCAGCCAGCCTGAATACCGCTAGACCAGTGCAGATGCGGCGAGGGGACGTTCTTGCGTGTCCGGCTGCGTCCAGCGATATCCGGCGCTGAACGGTGGTTCACGTCCAATACGCGTCCAAGTTTGTCCTACCGAGAGCGATAGTCGAGCGCCCTCCTACACCTACCGTCGGAGC
>DASQVU010000178.1:0-17409 GCA_035640615.1 Pseudonocardiaceae bacterium | reverse complement strand
AACGAGGGTAGCTGATCGCCATTCGGCAGCCAAACTCAGTGCAACCATCGTAGATCCCGCAGCTCACCGGTGGTAGGAAGGCCAGATGGAGGGAGCCGCGAGCAGCACCAGTATGGCGGAGGACGAGGTCGTCGGCCTGGCCAGCGACCTGATCCGGATCGATACCACCAACACCGGGGACCCGGACACGCTCGTCGGGGAGAGGGCGGCGGCAGAATACGTTGCCACCAAGCTCGACGACGTGGGTTTCGAGGTCACCTACCTTGAATCCGGCGCCCCAGGGCGGGGCAACGTGATCGCTCGACTGCCTGGGGCCGATCCCGGCCGCGGTGCGCTGCTCATCCATGGCCATCTCGACGTGGTGCCCGCGGACGCCGCCGAGTGGACGGTACATCCGTTCTCCGGCGCAGTTCAGGATGGCTACCTGTGGGGTCGCGGCGCGGTCGACATGAAGGACATGGTCGCGATGACCTTGGCTGTCGCCCGCCGGTTCCGCCGCGAGGGTGTCGTCCCCCCGCGCGACCTGGTCTTCGCTTTCCTGGCCGATGAAGAGGCCGGTGGGATGCAGGGTTCGCACTGGCTCGTCGAGCACCGACCAGAGCTGTTTGACGGCTGCACTGAGGCGGTCAGCGAGGTCGGCGGGTTCTCTCTGACGGTGCGCGACGGGCGCCGGCTGTACCTGATCCAAACTGCCGAGAAGGGCATCGCCTGGATGCGGTTGCGCGTCCACGGCCGGGCCGGGCACGGGGCGGTGGTGCACGAAGACAACGCGGTGACCACGCTATGTGAGGCCGTGGCACGGCTCGGACGCCATCGCTTTCCGCTGGTGATGACCGACCCGGTACAGGAGTTCCTGACGGCCGTGGGCGAGGAGACCGGATTCGACTTCTGCGACGAGAACCTCGACGACGCGGTCGCCAAGCTGGGTACGCTGGCGCGGATTATCGGCGCGACGCTGCGCGACACGGCCAATCCAACGATGCTTGACGCCGGTTACAAGCCCAACGTCATCCCCTCCTCGGCGCAGGCCGTGGTGGACTGCCGAGTGCTGCCCGGCCGCCAGGCAGCCTTCGAGCGGGAAGTGGACGAGTTGCTCGGTCCCGACATCACCCGTGAGTGGGTCGTGCTCCAGCCCCCGGTCGAGACGACCTTCGATGGCGACCTGGTGACCGCGATGGATTCCGCGATCTTGCAGGAGGATCCCGGCGCACGCACGGTGCCCTACATGATGTTCGGCGGCACGGATGCCAAAGCATTCAGCAAGCTGGGAATGCGCTGCTTCGGGTTCTCGCCGTTACGGCTGCCGCCCGACCTGGATTTCGGCTCGCTGTTCCATGGTGTCGACGAGCGGGTACCAGTCGACGGACTGATCTTTGGCGCCCGGGTGCTCGACCGGTTCCTGCGGAGCTGTTGATTCTGCTAACGTCTGCGCCCGTAGCAGTCTTGGTTCCAAGGACGCCTGTGGAGCAAGCGCGCCACAGGCGTTCGTTGTGTCCAGCTAGCACGGTGCACATACCGCGTGGGCGTGTGATCACGACAGCGATCCGGGACACCCGCATTACGGGCCGCACAGGCGGCCCGAGAAGGAGATGGAAGATGGCGACCGGCACGGTCAAGTGGTTCAACGCGGAGAAGGGTTACGGCTTCATCACCCAGGATGGTGGCGGCCCCGACGTCTTCGCCCACTTCTCGGCGATCCAGGCGACCGGCTACCGCACGCTGGAAGAGAACCAGCGGGTGGAGTTCGAGATCACTCAGGGACCCAAGGGTCCGCAGGCCGACCAGATCCGCACGATCCGAGCCTGAGGGGCTGCTCGCTCGCAGGGTCGATATCGACGACCCCGACCGACCAGACTCGCGATTAGGGTCCGCACCAGCCGGGTGCGGGCCCTACATCGTGCCAAGACAACGTCTACAGACCTCTACAACGACAGTTTCGGCAAGGCTATTGGTGTGCGCTGCCTGCGTAGCCACACCGTGCGTGTCCCGTCGCGGTACATCCGGACGCGGGACAGCTCCCAGCCCGCGAATTCGGCCTGCACCGCGAGTTGCGTTGCTGCGGTCCGCCGGGAAACCTCTCGCGGCAGCCGCAGCGGCTGGTACTCCCAGTCGAGGCCATCACCGTCTACTGTCTCGATCATTACTGCACCACCCGTTCGGGATCGATCACCTGCAGTCCCATTCCTGACGCGGAGACCACCAGGACCCGCCCAGTGACCGGGTCGACGGCCACCGCATCAGGTTGACGTACGGTCGGGAACCGGTGGATCACCACCGGCTCGCCGCCAGCGACGCCGAGCCCGACCACCTCGTCGCGGCCGGTCAGAGTCACCCATGCCAGGTCTCGCCGGGCGTCATAGGCCACCCCGTAGGGCGCGCCCGGTAGCGGAAAACGTTGCCGCAACATCGGTGGGTCGCCGGCAAAAGCCAGCAACTCCCCGTCGCGGGTATCGGTCACGAGAATCCGGCCGAACCGGTCGGCTACCGCATCGGCCGCGCCGTTGCCTGCGCGCAGTTCGGGACTGATCTCGCCAGAGGACACGTCGACAACGCTCACCGTGCTGCGTGCCCGATCGAGCACCCAGATCTTGGTGCCAGACGTAGCGTGGGCTGGCAGCAAGCGGGCGGCGTCGGAGAAGCCCCTGATCGACGCGCGCGGCCGGTCGCCGTCGAGCATAGTGAGCCGATCGCCCAGAGCAACCACGGTGAGACCATCCACCACGGCTGCCCCCTGGGCTGGACCGTCGAGATTAGTTCTACCGGGTGCGCCGCCCTCGAGTGGCACTCGGACCAAGCACCCCGGTGTGGTCACCGACACCAACAGCTCACCACGCTCAGGGGCGAGCATGAGGTCCGCGGCCGGGCCCGGCAACGGGACCTGCCATGGTGTCCCCGTGCGATCCAGTGCCGTCAGCAGCAGGCGTGGCGGGTCGAGCAGGGTGATCGCCACTGTCCTGGTGCGGGAATCAACCACCACTTCGGTGGCCGGTGCCGGAAGCGGCGCCACGGTACCGGCAGGTACCGGCCCACCCGGTGGGGCCACCGCCGGCTCGGCGGGGGGCACGGTTTGCTGGTTGGATGCGCCGCTGATGGTGCCACATCCCGCCACGATCAGCCCGGCGACGAGCAACGCGGCCGGCGCAGCCGCGCGCAGGGCACCGGGCACACCGACCTCCTCGTCGGTAGTACGGGCAGGGCTCGGTTGTAGGGCGTCAGTCAAGCATTCCTGACTTGACACCCCGCGTCATCCCCAGGTAGCCGGTTGTTGGCACTAATCCGCTAAATGACCGGCACTGTCGATGACGGTATGCAGTGAACCGTGATCCATCCGTAACTAGTTGGGTCGTTGGTTGGTCCGTCTTAGGGATAACGTCATCAACCGTGACTACCACAGTGGACGTCGTGCTCCCGTGCCTGGATGAGGCCGAGGCGCTGCCGGCAGTGCTGGCCGCGATGCCGGCGACCTATCGAGTCCTCGTCGTCGACAACGGCAGTACTGATGACACCGCCGCAGTCGCAAGAGCTTGCGGCGCGACGGTGGTGTCTGAGCCGCGGCGCGGTTACGGCGCTGCTGTGCACGCTGGCTTGCTCGCCGCGACGGCCGAGCTGGTCGGCGTTCTCGACGCCGACGGGTCGCTGGCGCCACTTGCCCTGCCCGCGCTGGTCGCGGAGGTTACCAACGGCACCGATCTCGCCGTCGGTCGCCGTATCCCGCAGGCCGGCGCCTGGCCGTGGCATGCAAGGGCCGGCAACATGTTGCTGGCTGCGGTGCTGCGATCCCGGGGCCTACCGGTGCATGACATCGCACCGATCCGGGTGGCGCGCCGGCAGGCGCTGCTGGACCTGGGTGTCACCGACCGCGGGTTCGGCTACCCGTTCGAGTTGCTGCTGCGGGCCGCTGCCGCCGGCTGGCGGGTGCGCGAGTTCGACGTCGAGTACCGGCCGCGGGCGGGCGGGCGTTCCAAGGTGTCCGGATCGATCCGGGGCACCGTGCGAGCCGCCCGCGACATGGCCAGTGCGATGCAGCGGATCAGCCGAGCAGGCGCTCCGGATAGCCCAGCTCGATCGCGCTGACGTCATCCAGCGCGGACCGGATCGCGGGGGCTAGCTCCACCTCCTCGGCAGCTAACGAGCCGGCCAGCTGGGTGGTGTTTCGCGCGCCGACGACCGGGGCGACCACGCCCGGCCGATCCCGCACCCAGGCCAGCGCCACTTCCAGCGGCGAGACGCCCAACCCATCGGCGGCGGTGACGATAGCCTGCACGATCCGGTTCGCCCGATCGGTGCGGTGGTGCTCGACATACCGCGCGTAGTGCGGCGATGCCGCTCGGGAGCTGGATGGGGTGCCGTTGCGGTACTTGCCGGTGAGCACGCCACGAGCCAGCGGTGCCCAAGCCAGCAGCCCTGCCCCGTGGTACCTCGCCGCCGGCACCAGCTCGCGTTCCACTCCCCGTTCCAGCAGCGAGTACTCCACCTGAACCGACACCAGCGGCACCTCGCAGATCGCCTTCGCGGTGGCCAGCTGCCAGCCGGTGTAATTCGACACCCCGACGTAGCGGACCTTGCCCGAACGCACCGCGTCGGCGACCGCGCCCAGCGTCTCCTCCAGCGGCACCACCGGATCCCAGGCGTGCAGTTGCCATAGATCGATGTGGTCCGTGCGTAGCCGGCGCAGTGACCCATGGAGTGCCGCGAACAACGCTGCCCGGGACGCGCCGCCGCCGAACGGTCCATCGTCGCGCCGCGCTACCGCCTTGGTGGCGAGCACAACCTCATCCCGCGGGATGAGCTCAGTCAGCAACTTCCCCAGGATTCGCTCTGACTCGCCGTCGTTGTACACGTCGGCGGTGTCGACGAGTGTGCCGCCGGCGTCGACGAAGGCGACCAGCTCGGTGGCGGCTTCTTCGGCGTCGGTGTCGCGGCCCCAGGTCATGGTGCCCAGCGCAAGCCGGGACACGCGCAATCCGCTGCGGCCCAGATATCGCTGTTGCACGGGGCTGCACGCTAGCGGGTGCGTAGGGTGGCGGCGTGGGCACCGTGATCCTGCTTCGACATGGCCGGTCCACGGCGAACACCGCTGGGATTCTCGCCGGGCGCAATCCAGGAGTCGCCCTTGACGAGCAAGGTCAAGCGCAGGCCGAGACGTTGGTCGGGCGCCTGGCGCAACTACCGCTGGCCGCGCTGGTGAGCTCGCCGCTGCAACGTTGCCAGGAGACTCTGGCTCCGCTCGCGCAGGCGCGTCAGCTTGAGGTGACCGTCGACGACCGGTTCGTAGAGATGGACTACGGCGAGTGGACCGGGCGGGAACTACGCGCCCTGGCGAAGGAACGCCTGTGGAAGGTGGTGCAGGCGCATCCTTCGGCGGCAGTGTTTCCTAGCGGCGAGGCATTGGCCGCAATGCAGGCTCGGGCAGTGGCCGCGGTGCGAGAGTGGGACGCCAAGCTGGCCGCCGAGCACGGCCCGCAGGTTCTGTGGCTGGTCTGCACCCACGGTGACCTCGTCAAGGCGGTGCTCGCTGATGCGCTGGGCTTGCATCTGGATGGTTTCCAGCGCATCGTTGCCCACCCGTGCTCGGTGAGTGCGGTGACCTATACCGAGACCCGGCCGTTCGTGCAGCGGATCAATGATTGTGGTGATGACTTGCGCGGGCTGCTCCCAGCCAAACGCCGGCGCCGGCGCCGGCCTTCGTCGGATGCGACACCTGGCGGGTCGACGGGCGCCGGCTGAGTGGGGACGCCGCTGCCGCGCAGCCCGTAGTGCTCTAGTGTCGGTAGTGCCATGTCCCGTGTCATTCATGTGTTTCGCACTCCCGAGCGGTTCGTTGCAGGAACCGTCGGGGAACCTGGCGACCGCACGTTCTACCTGCAGGCCGTCGACGAGGCCAAAGTGATCAGCGTTGCGCTGGAGAAGGAACAGGTTGCGGTTCTCGCTGACCGGCTTTCCGCCCTGCTCAACGAGGTCGTTCGCCGGTTGGGCGCGGATGTCCTCGGCGACGCCGACGAGCTCGTGGACACCGAGCCGTTGCGCTCGCCTGTGGAGCAGGAGTTCCGGGTGGGCACCATGGGGCTCGGCTGGGATATCGAGTCGCGGGCCATCGTCGTCGAGTTACTCGCTGTTAGCGAGCAAGAGGTGGACGAGTCCATGGTGCTCGATGACGCCGAAGAAGGCCCCGATGCGGTGCGAGTGTTCTTGTCGCTCCAGCAAGCCCGGGCATTCGCGGTGCGCGCCGAGCGGGTGATTGCGGCAGGGCGTAAGCCATGCCCGCTGTGCGCGGAACCATTGGGATCCCACGGGCACATCTGCCCACGGCAGAATGGCTACCGCCGCCAGGTTGAGGCTTAGCGAGCTCCGGTGCTGCCCACCGATCCGGCGGCGCTGCCGTTGTTACACCGCGGCCGCCTCGACGTGACCGGCCGGATTGTCGACGCGTCCAATACCACCCTGCTGTGCACTGTGCAGTGCGATGGGGTCAGCGCCGACTGCGTCTACAAGCCGATCCGCGGTGAGCGCCCGTTGTGGGATTTCCCGGACGGCACCCTGGCCGGCCGTGAGGTGGCCAGCTGGTTGCTGTCCGAGGCCACCGGCTGGTCGCTGGTACCGCCTACGGTGCTGCGGTCCGGGCCGCTAGGGCTGGGCATGGTTCAGCTGTGGGTCGACACAGAATATGAGCACGCCTTGGTGGATGTGGTCGCCGCCAACGCCGTTCCCCGGGGCTGGCGAACTGTTCTACGGGCGCAGGATCGCTATGGCAACCCAGCGCTGCTGGTTCATGCCGACACTGAGGAGATGCGCCAGCTAGCGGTGCTGGACGTGCTGCTCAACAACGCTGACCGCAAGGGCGGGCATGTGCTGGCCGGGCTGGACGGTGCCGTGTACGGCGTGGACCACGGCATCTGCCTGCATCGCGAGAACAAACTGCGCACCGTGCTGTGGGGCTTCCTCGGCGACCAGCTGTCCCCCGCGGTGCTCGACGTGCTTCGCCGGGTGCGATCCAAGCTGGATGGGGAACTGGGGGTTGCCCTCGCCGAACACCTCACCCGAGCGGAGGTGCGAGCCGTCCGGGACCGCACCGACCAGTTGCTGATCACCAAGACGTTCCCGGCGCCCAACGGGAACTGGCCGGCGATCCCGTGGCCAGCCTTCTAACCAGGCGGTGGCCCCGCTCCTTCGCTGACCGCGTCACCGCCCCGTTACCCGGGCCGCCGCAGTTCCTAAGACTATGGCGAGAGGGCGGTTTCACCGTGGCTACCAACGGTGTGGCGTCGATCCCGGTGGCTGCCCGGGCGGCTCTGCCGGCCGGTGACGCCTGGCTTGCCTGGCTGGGGCACGCGTCCTTCCTGCTGCGGGTCGGTGGCTGCACGGTGGCGATCGACCCGGTGCTGTCCCAGCGCATCCTGGGCGCTGGGCAGCGGTTCACCCCGCCCGGTGTCGATCGGCTGCCGCCGCTGGATCTGCTGCTGATCAGCCACAATCATTACGATCATCTGGACGCGCCGACGGTGCGCACGCTGCGCCGGGACACGCCGGTCGTGGTCCCTGCCCGGCTTGGGCGGTGGTTCCGCCGTCGCGGTTTCACCGCCGTCAGCGAGCTGGACTGGTGGGAGTCGGTGCGAAGCGGTGCTCTCGAGGTAACGCTCGTGCCCGCGCATCACTGGAGCCGTCGAGGCGTATTCGACCTTTGCGCCACCCTGTGGGGTGGCTGGGTGTTGACCGTGCCTGGAGGCTTGCGCGTTTACCACGCCGGGGACAGTGCGTATGGGCGGTTCTTCGGCCAGATCGGCTCGTGCTTTCCCGGGATCGACGTGGCGATGCTGCCGATCGGCGCGTACGCACCACGCTGGTTCATGCAGAACGTGCACATGGACCCGGAGGAAGCCGTGCAGGCCTGCCAGGACCTCAGGGCTCGCGTCATGGTGCCGATGCACTGGGGCACCTTCCGGCTGTCCCGAGAACCGGCGATGGAGCCCATCGAACGCACCCGTGCGGCCTGGATCGCTGCCGGCCGGGATCGCGCAGATCTTTGGGACCTCGCGGTGGGGGAGAGCCGCCCATTCCCGTGCTAAAACCGCCGAGTTCAAGACAGACTCGAACTCGGCGGTTGAAGGCCCCCACCTACGATGCATCCCCCACTACGGAGGAGACGCCGGAGGTCTCCTGGCGGGTGATGGTCGGGTTGCCGCGGTAGCGCAGCACCGACACCCCATCCGCGGTCACGGCGAGAGTGTTGTTCACCGTCACGGTGGCTTGGCTGACGCCGGAGAGCACGGCGTCGAGGTCACGAACTGCAAGATCCGACCCGTGTAACTGGCTGGTGCCCACGGACTCGAGATGCATCGAATTGGCGTGTCCAGACAGCGTCAGCACACTGGCTCCGGCCTCGGAGGCGTCGAGGTGATCGACGCCGACTGGACCGGTGATCTGGCTGGCCCCCTCGACGCTGAGCTGTAGGGCCGGCCCGGTCACCGTGGAGTCCAACGTGGCGTGGCTGGCGCCATTGGCGGCGAGCCGATCGAGCCTGCTCACCGTGACTTCGGCGCGCAGCGTAGCGTTGCGAACGGTGTTGCCCGGCTTGATTCCCAAGCGGAGCTCGTGACCGCTGACGGTAGCCTGGACTCGATCGACCAGGTTGTCGTCCATCGTGACCTTCGCCTGCGCGGGACCGCCTGTCTTGACGTGCACCTCGAAATTGGCGCCCGACACCACCGAAGTGACCCCGGATAGGTCGATCGTGCGGGTGGTCAGCTTGCCGGATCCGGTCACTCCATCGGAGCTGGAATCGGAATAGGAATAAGCGTACCCGCCCGGACCGGAATAGGAGTAGGAGTAACTGCCACCGGGAGAACTGCTGGCGCTTGAGGCTCCATCGCCGCCGTCGCCGGTGTTGTTGAAGTTGAAGCCGTGGCCAGAAATACTGACACCTCCGTTACCTCTGTAGCTATCAGTCGAAGTGCCTGTGCAGCCAACGAGCAGCCCGCCAGCAGCCATGATCGCCACCGCCCGCGCTACCCAACTGGTCCACCGCCTACCGCTATCTGAAGCCAGTCGCACCACAATCACCCATTCTGCAACTGGGCCCGACCGCGGCGGGCCAACACCCAACGCACCGGGTCTCGTACGATCATTCCTAGCAACAATAGTGATCCCACACAGGGCAACACCAGCAAAAGGATGTTGACCGCTCCCAAGGCAGCTACGGCTAGCTGCCCAGTTGCTGCTGCTGTGCTTACCGCTTGGAAGAGCCAAATCAGTTGATGCCACAGCACTGGCAGTACCTGTGGCGCGACGATCACGAACCCGATTACCCAGTACAGTATCGAGGGCACCACAATCAGGACCCACAGGGTAATCGTCCGACGGACCCACGGTTTGAGTTCGCGCACACGGGGATGGGTAGGACGCCCGGGAATCAGGCTGGCTAGTACTGGACCCAACCGGCTGAACAGATCTGGAACTCCGATCAGGTCGGCCAGGATGTAGTAGCCGTCGAGGCGGATCATCGGCAGAAATTGGGTGGCGGTCTCGAGGTGTAGAGCAACGATCGCCACCAGTAGCCACGGTGCCCTATTGTTTAGGTAGGCTAGATCCATACCGCTGATGAATACCGCGTTGAAGTAGACTCCTCCGAGGTCAGTGCGTAGCCGACCGATCCTGTCCAGCCGGTAGGAGTCGGTGACCGTGCTGTAGAACGCTGGCCACACCAGATACAGGCCGAAACCCATCACACCGGGTTTAGCGCCGCCGTAGCGACACGCGCTAACATGCCCACACTCGTGAAAGGCCGCGGAAGCTAAAATTAACGCCATCACGAGCAGCGTCAATGTCGGTTGGTAGATCAGCGCCACCGTACTGGGTACGATCTGCCCCAACCCACCTTGGGCGATGATCAACACATCCAGGCCAACGAAAGCGGCCAGCATGGCCAGGATCACTGGCGGCCAGAACATCGGCCGGAAAAGCCCAGCGATACGCCACGCCAGCCGCTCTGGGATGACCCCGATCCGGAGCCTGAACGCTAACAACGGATCTGATCTCACCACTATCGGGGGCGCCATCCCAGCCGGCGCCGACTGAGGGTCAGCCGCCACGATCCCCGCCGGGCGCAACCGGTTGTCGACCAAATATGCTACTTGATCGGGCCGCACCACTTTGTCGAGCTCGGCGCTGAGCACATCAGCCAACTGCACCAGATCACGATTACCATCTAAATTCGCAGCTAGTAGATACATCAGCCGAGGCAGTTGAATAATCTGACCGTCAGATCGGCGCACGAGATAGCGAGGTTCCTGAAAGCCCGAACCCTGATACTGACCGATCAGCTCCAGTCCTTCAGCCAACCGCAGCGCCGGACAGGAGCTAGCTTTAGATTCGATTGCTATATGCTGACTATTAATGGTGTCCTCCCCGACTCGACCGGCAACACCGGGCCTAACGATCTGGGGAAAGTTAGGGAGGGGTGGCCGCGAGCTTTTGGCCACCCCTCCTTGCCAATGGCACTGCAAGCGATCAAAGGATCCTGGCAGCGCCAACCCCAGTTCCTAGCTGCGGCCGCTGGCCTGAGCGACGTTGATCTGGCTACCGGTGACCGTCTGGTTACCGAAAACGTTGACGTTTCCAACGTTGTTGAGGTTACCCGCGTTGACGGCAATGCCGCCGTTGCCGCTGTAGTTACCGCTGTAGTTACCTGACGATGTATGGCTGTGACCGTTAGCCTGGGCGATGTTAATCTGATCACCCGAGACGACCTGATGTCCGCCGACGTTGATGTTGCCGACGTTGTTGAGGTTGCCGGCGTTCAGGGCGAGGCCGCCATTACCGCTGTGGTTGTTGACGTGGTTGTTGATGTGGTAGTTGATGTGGTCGTTGCCGTGGTCACCGTGGTTTCCGGTGAAGAACATCAGCGATAGCACGGTGCGAGCCGGCAGCAATTCGACATGCTGCGCGTCGAGCTCGGCAATGCTTAGTGTGTCACGCATTGAATTCCCCTTCATGGTGGGTCTGAATTTTCAGGTCCAGTGCCGCGACATCACGATTCATGAAACCGCTCCTTACTTCGCCTGTCGGAGTGGCTTCAGCCGGGGTGGTGATGCCTGCATTGATTCATCGCAGCGAAGGGCGAAACGTAACTTATACAAGGCGGAAACACTCGAATGGACTAACGATAATGCTGTGTGACAAGCCGTGTACTTTTCGTTCACTTTCTGTGCCGCCGGCGCGTGTTTTCACTATGAGTCACCAACTGGCCGACAAGGAGTCACAGAGCTTGCGTCTGGACAACGGTGACCCGCTGCCGCCTCGGTAGTAAGCGGTGATTCGCCTAACCTTATGTCGGATTAGCACGAATTGCTTTTGCTAATACGCGGCCGCTCAGCGTGATCCTGCTGCCGTAGGCGACGCGTCTTCGGTATAAGCTATCTCGTGTAAAGGCGGAACCCCGCGTTGATCAAATTAATCGCCGAGGTCACGCAAGCGGAAGCGCGTCGCGGTGCGTTGGGTCTGAGCGCGTGGCGGGCTGGCCCAGGTTGGAGCTGGCTCTTGCACACTGATAGGGCTGCGCAGCGAAGCTGTGCAACCCTATCAGTGCAGGAAAGCGATCGAAGGTTAGGGAAAAGCCGGCACGACCACTGCGGTCCCGGAGACATCTTTATGGGTGATGTTGGGGCTGCCGTGGTAGTGCAGTACCGAGGATCCAGATGCCTGGGCGGCCAGCGTGTCGCTTACCGTCACTTCGGCGTTGCTCGCGCCGGAGAGGTCCGCATCGACAGATTGCGCATCGAGGTCCGGTAGCCCCAGCTGGCCGGCGCCGGACCCACTGAGCTGAAGGTTTTTGACATGACCGGATAGCGCCAGCTTGCTGGCCCCCGAAGCGCCGGCCTGGAGGTCGGCAACCTCAACCGGACCGCTCGCCTGGCTAGACCCGGCAGTGACGAGCGTCAGCGTCGAACCGGTCGGCGCGGAGTTCAGCGTGACCTGGCTGGCGCCACCCGTGATGAGCTGATCGAGATGGGCCACGGTGATACCGGCGGATAGCGTGGCGTTGCGGACGGTACTGCCAGATTTGAGACCCAGCCGCAACTGACCACCGGTGACTGTGGCGTCGACCAGGTCTGCGATGTTGTCGTCCATCTGTATGGTCGCCTGCGCGGGTTCAGCCACCCCGAGGTGCACGACGAAGTTGGCGCCGACCACAACGGAGTGCACACCAGATAAGTCGAGTTGGCGGCTGACCAGGTGACCTGATCCGGTCACCGAACCGTCGCTAGTGTTACTGCCGCCGGCTCCACTAGCAACCTCAACGAGGCCGCCAGGACCGAACAGCCCGCTGAGGCCAAATAGGTCGTCGGTGCCAAACAGCTTGCTTATGTCGAATACGCCACCAGGGCCGGATACGCCACCGGAGCCGCCGGTACCGTCTTGACCGTTGGCGTTGGCGCCGTTGCCGCCGACAGCAGTGCCGTCGGGACCGCCGGTGGCGTTGCCGCCGTTACCGCCAGTGCCACCGTTGCCTCCGGTGGTATTCCCGCTGGTACCGCCGCTGGCGTTGCCACCATTGGCGTCCCCACCGGTTCCGCCAACGGCATTGCCGTCAGTGTTATCCGCTGCATTGGCAACGAGGGTGTGTGTCGCGCCTTGACTGCTGGTGTTGCCGTCGCTGGTTGGATGTGGCCATCCGCCTAGCAGCCCTATTGCCGCCAGGATGGCCGCTGCCGGGACGAGCCGGGCAACCGATCTGGACACGACGCGATGCTGGGGGGTTAACACGATGACCGTCCTGCCTGCACACGCGCCGCAGCCCAGCGGGACAACACCCACCGGAGAGGGTCGTGCACGATCATGCCCAGCAGAAGTAGTCCTCCGGCCCAGGGCAGCAACAACAGAAATATTTGGATGACACCCACGGCGGTCGCCGCCACCTGCCCGGCGGTCGCCAATGCAGTCACCGTGTGGCCCAGTTCACCCACTTTGTGCAACACCGCTGGCAACAGCCGCGGTGCCACCATCACGAACCCGATTACCCAGTACAGCAGCCAGGGCACCACGATGAGCACCCACAACGTGATCGTGTAGCGGACCCAGCGCTTGAGTTCCAGCACCCGGGCATGGGTAGGCCGGCCGGGGATCATGCTGATCAGCACGGGTCCCATCCGGCTGAACAGGTCGGGTACTCCGATCAGATCGCTCAGGATGTAGTAGCCGTCAAGCCGGACCATCGGCAAGAACTGGGTCGCCGTCTCGAAGTGCAAAAAGACGATGGTCACCAGCACCCACTGCGATCCCGAGTCGAGATACGCGATGTTCAGCGCGGCGATGAAGACCGCGTTGAAGTACACCCCGCCCAGGTCGGTGCGGAGCCTGCCGACCCGATCTAGCCGGTAGGAGTCGGTCACGGTGCTGTAGAGCGCTGGCCACACCAAGTACAGACCGACGCCCATCTTCCCAGGCTGAGCGCCGCCGTACCGGCAGCCAGCGACATGCCCGCACTCGTGAAACGCCGCCGCGGCCACGATCATCGCGATAACCAGCAGGGTCAGCCCCGGTTGCGAGACCAACGCCAGCGCGCCGGGCACGATCTGAGCTGTGCCGCCGCGCGCGATGATCGCCACATCCAGGCCGACGAACGCAGCCAAAGTGCTGACGATCACTGGCGGCCAGAACATCGGCTGGAACAGCCCAGCGATGCGCCACACCACCCGCTCGGGAACCACCCCGACCCGGAATCTCAACGCCAGCAGCGGATCTGGCTTCACCATCATCTTCGCAGGCGGCTTGCCGGCACCGGCCGCTGAATCATCCGCCACGAGGCCGGCTGGACGCAGCTTCTGGTCGATCAAAAATCCCACCTGGTCAGCCTGGAAGATTCGATCGAGCTCGTCACCGAGTGCCGCCGCTATTTGCTCGAGATCACGCTTGCCGTCCAGGATGGCAGCCAGCAGATACAACAGGCGAGGCAGCTGGATGACTTGGCCATCAACCCGGCGAACGATGAACTTCTGCTCCTGGAAACCGGACCCCTGATACTCTCCGATCAGTTCCGTTCCGTCAGCCAGCCGCGGGATCCTTCGTGCGACATTGGCCACAGCGCTTGCCTGCGCAGGTAAGAGACACTCGGTGTCGATGA
Source organism: Pseudonocardiaceae bacterium (assembly GCA_035640615.1). Taxonomy (GTDB): domain Bacteria; phylum Actinomycetota; class Actinomycetes; order Mycobacteriales; family Pseudonocardiaceae. The sequence continues at coordinate 3,293 of DASQVU010000178.1, read as the reverse complement.
CGTCCTCCCGACTTGAGATCCACGGCATCCGCTATTGTCAGCGCCTTGCCGTGAATACTTTTTAAGGGAGGGGCGCCACAGTGGCCGCCCCTCCCTCGCCAGTAGTACTGCCCGAATATCAGATGGTCATCTGTAGACCGGTTCGACTCAGAATCCCCATGAGTTGAGGAAATCCTTGAGATGGAAATTGAGGCCGCCGTTCGCACCGGGGGCGCTTCCGCCGTTGGCCCCACCAAATGCGCTGCCACCGACAGAGTTGCCGCCATGGCCACCCACGGCGTTACCAGCACTGTTGGTCTGGGAACCGGAACCGTAGTTGATCGGGAGAATGATCAGCCCGGGACCGCCGGTTGCGGCGCCGCCCGCGCCCCCGGTGCCGCCGTTGCCCCCGGTGTTGTTGCCGTTGTTGGTGCCGCCGTTGCCACCCGTTGCGGTGCCGCCGTCACCGGTCATGGCAATGAGGGAAAGAACAGTACGGCTTGGCAGCAGCTCAACGTGCTGGCCATCGAGCTCAGCAAAGCTCATCGCGTCAGACATCAATTCCTCCAGTAGAAACGTGATCCCGGTGAACCGGGGACAGAGCCTGTCGTGAGTCCACCCATCCGAACTGCTATCGGGTGATTGAGCCTGTCGTGAGGATTCATCGCGGGGGATCTCCAAGCGTAACCAAAAATAGGTGCGAACCACTCGTATGGTCCAGCAAGTGCCAATTAAGTGACTATGTGAGTACGGCACGTTCGTAGACCATGTAGTCGCATAATGAATACCGAATGACTACGCAATTAACGCCCGGATGAATGTCTAGTAAATAAATGTGCGATTAGGTGACGACGCCCGCGGCTCGTCTGTGCTTGAGCACACGGTCTCCTCAGCTGGGGTGCTGCACGGCCGGGGTGTTGCGTAGCGTGGGGCTGTGGCCGTCACCCTGCACAGCGGATCCCCGCAGCCCCCGACCACCCTGCCGCGCACGGTAGGCGCGCTGCGCGCCTCCGGGCACGTGCAGCACGAGATCAAAAGTGAAATACGGACGAACCTGCTTGCTGCGTTGCGCAGTGGCCGTGACCCGTGGCCGGGCATTATCGGGTTCGCCGGGACCGTGTTGCCGCAACTCGAGCGGGCGCTGCTGGCCGGACACGACGTGGTGCTGTTGGGGGAGCGCGGCCAGGGCAAGACCCGGCTATTGCGCACCCTGGTAGGGCTGCTTGACGAGTGGACGCCCGTTATTGAGGGTGCTGAGCTGCCCGAACACCCGTACCAGCCGATCACCCCGGCCTCGATCCGGCGGGCAGCCGAACTCGGTGACGACCTGCCGGTGGCCTGGCTGCACCGCTCGCTGCGCTACACCGAGAAACTCGCCACCCCTGACACGTCCGTTGGTGACCTCGTGGGCGATGTCGATCCGGTGAAGGTCGCGGAAGGTCGCCGGCTGGGCGATCCGGAGACGATCCATTACGGGCTGGTACCTCGGGCACACCGTGGCATCGTCGCGATCAACGAGCTGCCTGACCTGGCTGAGCGGATCCAGGTCGCACTGCTCAACGTGATGGAAGAGCGTGACATCCAGGTCCGTGGCTACACCCTGCGACTACCGCTGGACGTGTTGCTGGTGGCCAGCGCCAACCCCGAGGACTACACCAACCGCGGCCGGATCATCACCCCGCTCAAGGACCGCTTCGGCGCCGAGATCCGTACGCACTACCCGCGGGAAATGGCCGCCGAGGTCGCCCTCGTTGCGCAAGAAGCGAACCTGGACAGCATCGGCGCGCAGGTGGGGGAGCCGCTGCTGGAGGTGCTGGCCCGGTTCGCCCGGCATCTGCGCGCCAGCGCGGCGATCGACCAGCGTTCCGGAGTCTCTGCGCGGTTCGCGGTGGCCGGTGCGGAGACCGTCGCCGCCGCTGCCCTGCGCCGCGCCGCGCTGACCGGTGAGGATCATGCGGTGGCCCGACCCGTCGACCTCGAGGCCGTCCCGCCGGTACTGCGCGGCAAGCTGGAGTTCGAGTCGGGATATGACCAACCGTCCGAACCCAGCACCGGCCGCGACGAGCAGGGCGAAGTGCTCACCCACCTGCTTCGCCGTGCGGTGGCCGACACCGCCCGGGCGCGGCTGCGAGGGCTGAACCTCGCGCCGCTGGCTGCGGCGGTCTCCGGCGGCCACCGGGTAACCACCGGCGAGCAGGTTCCCGCCAGCGAGGTGCTGGCTGCGCTGCCCGAACTGCCAGTGCTGCACGAGGTGGCCATCCGGCTCGGCGCCGCCCCGGGAGGCCCGCCCGGTCCGATCGCTGCCGCGATCGAGCTCGCGCTGGAGTCGCTATACCTCACCCGCAAGCTGGGCAAGGACGTCGACAACGGGCGCACGGTGTACGGATCTCGGGAATGACCTCGGCCAGCCGGTACAGCTACGGGCCCTGGGAAGGCGGTCCGGACCCGTTGGCGCCGCCACCCGACCTGTCCGCGGCGCTGGACCAGATCGGTCGCGACGTGATGGACGGGGCATCACCGCGGGCAGCGATGCGCGAGCTGCTGCGCCGGGGGCTGCCCGGCATGAGAGGGATGGATGAGCTGGCCCGCCGGATCTGGCAGCGCCGCGCCGAGATCACCCGCCGCCACCGGCTCGACGGCACTCTCCAGCAGGTCCGCGAGCTGCTGAATAAGGCCCTCGCTGCGGAGCGCCAGGCACTTTTTCCCGATCCCGATGACGATGCCCGGTTCCGCGAGGCCCGGCTCGACGCGTTACCCCCGGACACGGCCCGAGCCGTCACCGAACTCGCCGACTACGACTGGCGCTCCACCGACGCCGCACAGGCCTACCAGCAGATCCGCGACCTGCTCGGCCAGCAGTTACTCGAGCAGCGCTTCGAGGGCATCAAGCAGGCGCTGCAGTCCAGCTCCCCGGAAGACGTCGAGCGGATCCGCCGGATGCTGTCGGATCTCAACGATCTGCTCGCTGCCCACGCCCGCGGCGAGCCGGACACTCCTCAGCGCTTCGAGCAGTTCATGCGCAAGCATGGCGACTTCTTCCCCGAGCGCCCGCGAAACGTCGAGGAGCTGATCGACGCGCTGGCCGCCCGGGCCGCGGCGGCACAGCGGATGCTCAACTCGATGAGCGCCCAGCAGCGCGCCGAACTCGCTGAACTCATCCAGCAAGCCTTCGGTGACCCTCGGCTAGCTCAACAGCTGGCGGCGCTAGACGCTCATCTGCAGGCGCTGCGCCCCGGCGAGGACTGGCAGGGTTCCGAGCGCTTCCGCGGCCAGGATCCGCTCGGTCTCGGTGAGGGCGCGCAGGCGATGGCCGA
>DASQVU010000177.1:0-4235 GCA_035640615.1 Pseudonocardiaceae bacterium | reverse complement strand
GAGGTGGTGCTGGGAGCGACGTACGGGTGTATTGGGCGGCCGATACCTTGGCCGAGCTGGGCGCGAGGGTGCATTTGGCGCACCCGTTAGGGGTGAAGGCATTTTCCTACCGGCGGGTCAAAAATGATGAGCGTGACGCGGCTGATCTGGCGGATTTGCTGCGGATGGGTCGCCTGCCTGAGGCGTGGATCGCTCCGCCGGCGACTCGGGAATTGCGGGCGCTGGTGCGGCATCGGGCCAAGCTGGTGGCGTTGCGATAGAGTGTGAAGTGTCAGGTACACGCGGTGCTCGCCGGTGCTGGGGTGCACGTACCGATGAGCGACTTATTCGGTGTGGGTGGTCAGCAGCTGCTCCAGCGAGTGGGGTTGCCGCCGACGTTTGCTGCCCGGATTGGCTCGGCCACCCGGGTGCTGGAGTATCTGGATTTCGAGATCGAGGTGTTCACCAACTTGATCACCGGCTGGCTGCGCGGGCACCGCGGCTACACCGCGATCCAGGCCATCCCCGGGGTCGGCGCGATCCTAGGTGCGGTGTTCGTCGCTGAGATCGGGGATGTGCACCGCTTCCCCGGCCCCGGCCAATTGGCCAGCTGGGCTGGGCTGACGCCCAAACACCACGAGTCCGACACCACAGTCCACCGTGGGCGGATCACCAAACAGGGCAGCACCCTGGTCCGCTGGGCCGCGGTGGAAGCCGTCCAACGCATCAGCACCCATCACCGGTTGGGCAGTTCCGCGACCAGGTTGGCGTCCGCCGCGGGCACAACATCGGTGTCGTCGCAGCCGCCCGCGAGCTGATCACCTTGGTCTTCTACGGGCTGCGTGACGGGCATATCCGCTGCCTGCACCGGGCTAGCGCATGACCGCCGCCCCGGACCGCGGTCGGACGCGGGTCGTGCAGGTCATGACCCCCACCCCTGGCGAGGTCGCCCCGTCTGATTGACCCCGACCGACCGCCCCTGTCGCAGCACTCCATGCCGCCGTGCGCGGCGAAGGATGACCGACAGCCCCCGACGGGGCCTGTCCACCACCGGGAAACCGGACTGGAGCACGCACCCGACCACCCAGGACAACCCCAGGAGCAACACCATCCCGATCAGCACCCCCAGAAGAGCCCTTGACCGGCTCCGCTCCTACAGGGATGACCTGCGGGGGAACGTTCTATCGCCGAAGGGATGCAGACACGAGGATTCGCAGTCCCGGCGCCTGGGTACTCACTGTCAGTAAGACTGACGCGACTCTTTGTAATAGACAGGACAGGTGTCCGCGGGAGTGTCAGCACGATGAACTTACGGAAGATGGAGGCAAGTCACATGCATATCCTCAACCGCGTGGTCGCCGCAGGCGCCCTGGTCGTGCCGATGGTGCTGGGTGCTGCGGGCGTCGCCATGGCCGACGTCTCGTCGGACAGCTCAATGCTGCCCAGACAGATCAAGGCATCCACAGATGGCAACTCAGATTCCTGCCGCCACGAAGATGAGGGGGCCCGCGGTGGAAACAAGGGGCTCCTCGATGGTCTTCTGGGCGGTGGAAACGGCCGTGGAAGCGACTCGCGCGACAGTGAATGCCGGCCGGACGACAACGGCGGCCAAGGCAACAACGGCCCGTTCGGCTGACCTTCCCTAGCTGTCGGTCCCGGATCCCGCACTGGGATCTGGGACCGAACTGTGTCGAGCACGGGCGACCGCCAACGTTGGTCGGATGAGCGACAGAGATTCGATGACGCTCAGCGCAGGGTGCGCTCGGATGCCGGGCCGCAGACGAGGTGGTCGGATCCTGGGTCTTCGGGTCGTGGGTGGTCCCGGTTCGCGGAGGGCGGGGAAGTAGCCAAGCGTCACGTTCGTCTTGGCCGCCGTGTTGTCCTGCACCTGCTGACGCAGCCGGTCACGGAGCACGATCGCGGCGTCCTCGAGGTCAACGGAACCGGTGAGGAAGAGTTGCCATCCCGTCACCGGGTCGTACCCGCCGGAGATCCGGACCTGGTAAGTGCTGCCCGCTGCCGGATGCCGTCAGGTCCTTCGAAGCCGGCTTCCGTCGAGCTGATGTCCGACGGAAGCCGGTCGGTGATGGCGGTGCAGGGTGGTCGATACAGGGTATGCGTACCGATCTTCCCGAGGGATACGAGTGACATGCCAAAAAAGCGAGGCGATCGGGCGCAGAAGACGGCCGAGAAACGAGCCGGCGCGAGCGGCGTCAACTCGCCCGCGATGAGAAGGCCCGGGAAGAACACGTCCGACTTGTGGTGGAACGATCACATGACCCGCGGTTCACCCCGCGGATCCATCGTCACGATGGCACCATTGTCTACCAGTGGCCGGCCGACTCACCACAGGAAGAACACCTCCGCGAGATGCAAGTGCGCCGGGCAGAGCGCTTCCGGGACAAGTTCGGTCGCGACCCAGGCCCGGAAGACCCGATCTTCTTCGACCCTGACGCTGACGAACCACGCCCACGCGATCTAGACACTGTGACTCGTGAGATGACCGAGGGGCTACGACAAGCTGGTACTGCGGTGGAGTAGATCCCGCGCTCATCGAGGCGTGGTGCGAGCTGGGCTACGTGGTGACCGAGGACAACCGGCATCTGTTCTCTGCCGGTGACGTTGCCGCGTGGGACGAAGCAGTTCGCCGTCACGCGGGTGACCTCGACGAGGATGGTGATGACGACCTCCACGGCTGCCACGAAGGGTAACAAGCGGTTTAGGAATGGTTCGTCAGTAACAGACTGCGCACAGCGTCTGACGTCTTGCTTTCCTGATTTGTTGGTGGCCCGACTTGCGCTCATTTCATATCTGCTTCGCGTTGCACGGTGGCGGCTTGATCCATCACACCGCATGCCGCCGGATTGGGGCCTTTCCTCACGTCGGTTCACGACGTACCGGTGACCACGAAGCGCACCACTCGCGCCACCGATGCCGTGTACACACTCGGGTTGAAGGGGTTGAACGTCGCGGTGAGCTGGTGTTCCCCGGGCAGCAAGCGTGAGGTGGTCCCAGCCGCGGTGCCGCTGGCGACAACGACCGGAGGACCGAGGCGGGTAGTCCCATCCTGGAACTGCACGGTGCCCGCCGCGAACGCCGGCCTAACCGTCGCGGTCAGCGTCACCCGGGTGCCCTGGGCGACGGGGGACGTTGGTGAAGTGTTCAGTGAGGTGATGGTGAACGTTGGTGGTGGCATAAGCTGTGACCCCCCGATGCTGGCGATCTAGCGCTAGTACGACCGCCGGCTAGATGGCCGGCACCGCAGTGCCAGTGGCTTGTCGGTTAACGCGTGCACTTCGACGTCGGTCCCTGGCAGCTGGCTCCAGGTGTATCCGTCGACCACCATCGCGCGCTCAATCCCACGGCGCTATTCCACGAGGCGAGGCGGGTGGAGCGCCAATGCCCTACATAGCCTGGTAGCCGTGGTGCTGCACGTCGTCGCCGTGTGGTCGGCGGGTGCACACCGCACCCGTGTCCGGGTCCACAATGCCGCAGCGTCAATGCGGCCTGGTCAGGTCCGGTGGCTGCCGGCGATCCAGGTCACCCTCCGTCAATAGCGGCGTAGTCATTTCTTGCACGGTAGGCCGGTACCTGAAGCAGAAACTATCCACTCACGCGGCCCCAAGCACAGACTGACACCCGGGTTCGTACCAGCGCCCTCGGGAGTGACGCTGGCACAAACCGGCGTGGTCGCCCTACAGGCGCCGACGTCTGAATCACTGATCACACACTTACGCGAGACGGGGTCGTTCTACCCGCCCGGCTACCGAAGCGTGATCACTGGTGCAGGGATAGCACCAGCTACAGCGCAAGTCGCTGACGCTCTCGGCTTGGAACCAGGCGAGCCGGTCATTACTCGGACCCGCGTTGCGTACGATGCGACTGATACTCCAATCGAGTACTCCACTAACTACGTTCGCGCCGAGTTTGCTGATGCTGCACCTGCGCTACTAGTGCCGGAACCCATCGACAACGGGATGCTTGGCTATCTTGAAAGTCGGATCGGACGTCACGCGACAACAGGATGTGATCAGTACGCGGCATTCGCGGCCACCGCTGACTGAAGCCCCCCGGCGTTTCCGGAGACTCAATGTTCTGAGTCATCCGGCCTCGGTGAGGTCGGAGTGGTGAAGACGGTGGTAGGCCTGCTCGAGTTCAAGGGGCGGAAGGTCGCCGTTGACCTCGAGCAGCCGGTGGTGGTGAACCAGTGGACGTAGTGCAAGGTCGCGGCCTCGACCTGCTCGGCGGTGCGCCAG
>DASQVU010000176.1:0-4135 GCA_035640615.1 Pseudonocardiaceae bacterium | reverse complement strand
TCCATGTCGATCTGCTCACCCGTGACACTGCGCACGACATCCGGGCCGGTCACGAAGATCCGCCCCTCCGGAGCCATGATCACGACGTCGGTCAGGGCGGGCCCGTAGGCCGCTCCACCTGCCGCCGCTCCCAGCACCACGGAGATCTGTGGTACCCGTCCGGAGGCGCGAACCATCGCAGCGAACACCTGGCCAACGGCGTCGAGCGCCTCGACCCCCTCCGCGAGCCGGGCGCCACCGGAATGCCATAACCCGATCACCGGTGACCGTTCCCGGATCGCGATGTCGATGGCCTCGACGATGTGCCGGCAACCTTCGGAGCCCATAGCACCACCCATCGTGGTGGCGTCGGTGCAGTAGGCGATCACCTTTGCTCCGTCGATGCGGCCACGGGCAGCCAAGGCTCCGCTGCTGTCCCGAGGATGCAGCGCCACCAGCGTGGCGGGATCGAACAGGCACTTCAGCCGCCGTTCCGGGTCGCGCGGATCCGCAACCTGTCCCTCCGCGGACTGGCCATCCGCGGAGTGGGTTGCTGCGCGGGAACGATCGGCCAGAGCTGTCATCGGATGGTCTCCTTGAAAGCGGGTCATGCCTGCGAGGCGGTCACGCCGAAGTGAAGGCGATGGCCACGTTGTGCCCGCCGAATCCGAAGGAGTCGTTGACGGCGGCGGTCAACTGCACTTCGCGGGCCGAGCCGGTGACGACGTCGAGCTGTACGCCCGGATCAGGATCCTCCAGGTTGAGCGTCGGGGGTACGACGCCGTCCCGCAGTGCCAGGACGCAGGCCAGCCCCTCGACCGCACCGGCGGCACCAAGGAGGTGGCCTAACGCGCCCTTAGGTGCGGTGACCACCGCATGGTCGCCGATGGCGGTCCGGATCGCGGCCGCTTCGGCAACGTCGCCGACCGGGGTGGCGGTGGCGTGCGCGTTAACGTGCCCGACGTCGGTCTTGGCCAGCCCTGCCGTGCGCAGCGCGGCGGCAATCGCCCTGCTAGCGCCGATGCCCTCCGGCTCAGGCGCGGTGATGTGGAAGCCGTCGGAGCTGGTGCCCACCCCGGCAAGCCGGGCGTGCCGGGTGGCGCCCCGAGCCGCGGCGAACTCGGCTCGTTCCAGCACCATCGCCCCAGCTCCCTCACCAAGGACGAACCCGTCCCGGGCCATGTCGAACGGTCGAGAGGCCCGTTCGGGCTCGTTGTTGCGGGTACTCATGGCCCGCATCTGGGCGAATCCCGCCAGGGTGATGGGAGTGATACATGCTTCGGCACCCCCGGCCACCACCACGTCGACATCGCCTGCGCGCAGCATTCGCCAGGCGATGGCCAACGCCTCGGCGCCTGATGCGCAGGCGGCGACGGGTGCATGCACCCCGCCCCGGGCACCGAGATCCAAACCGACGTGGGCGGCTGGACCATTCGGCATGAGCATGGGGATGGTCAGCGGCGACACCTTGCGGATGCCTGCGTTCTCGAGCAGGTCATCCTGCCCGAGCAGGGTTATCGCACCACCGATACCGGTGCCGATCACCACGCCCAGCCGCTCCGGCTCGACCTCCGGTGCACCGGCGTGCTGCCAGGCTTCACGGGCGGCGATGACCGCCACCTGCTCGCACCGGTCCCAGCGGCGGGCCTGCACGCGCGGAAGGCAGTCGGCGGGATCGACCGCCAGCTTCGCGGCGATCCGCACCGGCAGTTCGTAGCGATCAACCCAGTCCTCGGTCAGCGCGACGACGCCGCTCTTGCCGGACCGCAGGGCATGCCAGGTCGAGGTGACGTCGCCGCCGAGCGGGGTCATCGCACCTAGCCCAGTGACGACAACCTCACTGGTCATATTCACCTCCGCCCAAATGAGTCAGCGCGATGGCTTAGCGCCGATGAGTGCATGCAGATCGGTCCATCAGGGTCATGCGGTGGTTTTTGCCACGTAGTCCACCGCGTCGCCGACCGTCTTGAGGTTGGCCAGTACGTCGTCGGGCACCTTGACACCAAAGCGGTCCTCCACCTGTACCGCGATCTCCACCATGGACAGCGAGTCGATGTCCAACTCGTCCACAAAGGACTTATCCGGGGTGATCTCGCTGGTCTCGACGCCTGCTACCTCGTTCACGATCTCGGCAATGCCGCGGAGGATCTCCTCGTTCGTCACCGGTGTCTGTCCCTTCTGTCGGTCTCGCTGATCGGGCCGCAGCGTGCCGTGCGGCGATGCATTCTCCAGCTGCGCACCCTGAGCTTCACGGCAGGACCACCGCCTGGGCTGCATAGGACAGTCCGGCGCCGAACCCCACCAGCAGCGCTAGGTCCCCGGAACGGACTCGGCCCTCGGCTCGCATGTGGTCGAGCGCGAGGGGTATCGATGCCGAGGAGGGATTTCCCGAGTGGACGATGTCGTCGGCCACCACCATATCCTCGCGGGCTCCGGCGGCCTGGATGCGCCGGGCGATGGCTTCGACGATGCGCAGGTTGGCCTGGTGCGGTACCAGCACATCGACATCCGCCGGCGCGACTCCCGCGAAGTCCAACGCCTGCAACGCCACCGGCGCGATCTTCGTGATCGCCCAGCGGTACACTTCCTGGCCTTCCTGGTGGATAAAGGAGCGGCGATCGGCCACCACGATGGTGCCGACCAAATCTCCCGCGCTACCGGCTGCGATCGGGCCGATCCCGGGCCGCTCGCCGTGGTCCACCGGGCCGACCACGACCGCGCCCGCACCGTCGGCGAAGATGATGCACGTCGACCGGTCCATCGGATCGACCCAGTCGGACAGCTTCTCCGCTCCGATCACGAGCACGTGTCGCGCAGAACCGGCGCGGATCATGTCGGATGCGGTGCCCAGCCCGTAGCAGAAACCGGCGCAAGCGGCGTTGATATCGAAGGCGGGGGCGGCCCGCACCCCGATGCGGTCCGCGGTCTGCGCAGCTGCATTGGGAATAAACGATGGCATCGTGCAGGTGGCCACCAGCACTGCGTCGATGTCGCCTGGCGCCAACCCGGCATCGGCGAGCGCCTTGGAACCCGCGTCGACGGCCATGTCCACCACCGACTCGTCGGAACGGGCAAAGCGTCGTTGTTCGATACCCACCCGGGCGCGGATCCACTCGTCAGAGGTGTCCACCCCGCGCGCGGCGATGTCGGCGTTGGTCACGATCTGCTCGGGTTGCGTGCTGCCCAGGCCAAGGATGCGCGCGCCATCGATCGGCGGGAGCTGCCGGAGGAGGGGGCTCACGCGGGGCTTCCTGAATCGTCGGTCGGACTCACCGCACCGGCGTGATCGTCGATCAGACCGGCGACCTTGTCGAGGTCCTCCGGTGCCTTGAGCGCCAGTGTGACCATGCCTTTCAGGTCTCGTTTGACGAGTCCGGACAGCGTGCCAGCGGGTGGTAGCTCGATCGTTGCGGCGACGCCCAAGCCGCGCAGCGTAGCCATACAGCGGTCCCAGCGGACCGGCTTGGTCACCTGCGCGACCAGCCGGTCCAGCATCTCGATCCCTTCGGAAACCACCTGCCCGTCGGCGTTGGACAGCACCGGCCGCGCGGGATTCTTGACGGTCAGCTGCCCGGCGTAGGCAGCCAGAGCCTGTTCGGCCGGGGCCATGAACCGGGTATGAAATGCTCCGGCTACCGGCAGCGGGATCACCCTGGTTCGGGGTGGCGGTTGCGCGGCCAGCGCCGCCAGTGCCTCAAGCCGGCCTGCGGCGACGATCTGCCCGGCACCGTTGTGGTTGGCGGCATCCAACTCCAGTTGCGCCAGTGCTGCCGCGACATCATCGGGGTCGCCCCCAAGCACGGCGGACATCCCGGTATCCGCCGGTGCGCACGCCGCAGCCATCTGCTGGCCACGGACAGTGGCGAGCGCGACAGCCTCATCGGCGGTGAGCACCCCAGCGATCGCTGCCGCGGTCAGCTCGCCGACTGAGTGCCCGGCGACCGGGGCGTCGGTCGGCACGTCCAGCCGCCGGAGTAACTCTTCGGCGGCGAGCAGGGAGAGTGCCACAATCAGCGGCTGCGTCACCGCGGTGTCCTTGATCTCCTCGGCATCCGCCGTGGTGCCGAGGCGCCGCAGATCCAGGCCGGCACTGTGCGACCACGCCGCGATCCGCGCTTCGGCACCGTGCAGTTCAAGCCACGGCGCCAACATGCCG
>DASQVU010000175.1:0-2571 GCA_035640615.1 Pseudonocardiaceae bacterium | reverse complement strand
GGCGCCGGTAGCGGCGATCGACTCGGCCACCGTGTCGAACACCGGCAGGGTGGCGCCGTCGAAGTCGGCGGTCTGACCGCCCTTGCCCGGGGTGACCCCCCCGACGACCTGGCTGCCCGCCCGCAGCATCCGCTGGGTGTGCCTGCGGCCCTCGACGCCGGTCATCCCCTGGACGATGATCCTGGAATCCTTGGTCAGCAAGATTGCCACCGGTCAGGCTCCCTTGGCGAAAGTCACTGCGGCCAGCTCAGCGGCCTTGTCGGCTGCGGCATCCATGGTGTCGACCATCGTGACCAGCGGGTGAGCCGCGCGCGCCAGGATCCGGCGACCCTCGGTGACGTTGTTGCCGTCCAGCCGTACCACCAGCGGCTTGGCGGCGGTGTCACCCAGGATGTCCAGCGCTTGCACGATGCCGGTGGCTACCTGGTCACATGTGGTGATCCCACCGAAGACGTTGACGAACACCGCGAGCACGTCCGGGTCACCCAGCACAATCTCCAGCCCGTCAGCCATCACCTTCGCGCTCGCACCGCCGCCGATATCCAGGAAGTTCGCCGGCCTTATCCCCCCGTGGGCCCGTCCTGCGGCGGCGACCACATCCAGCGTGGACATCACCAGGCCGGCACCGTTGCCGATGATCCCCACCTGCCCGTTGAGGAGCTTGACGTAGTTGAGGTGCCGGGCCTTGGCTGCGGCTTCGAGCGGATCCTGGCTGGCCGCGTCGACCAGTCCGGCGTGGTCAGGGTGGCGGAAGGCGGCGTTGTCATCGAGGGTGATCTTGCCGTCCAGCGCGATGATCGATCCCTGGGCATCGCGGACCAGCGGGTTCACCTCTACCAGTGTCGCGTCCTCGGCGACGAAGACGTCCCACAACTTGACCACGGTGTGCGCCACCGCCTGCGCCACCTCCGCCGGGAAGGCGGCAGCTGCCACGATCTCGGCGGCCTTGGCGGCGTCCACCCCGGAACGCGGGTCCACCGGAACCTTTGCCAACGCCTCCGGTGCGGTGGCGGCGACCTCCTCGATGTCCATACCGCCCTGCACGCTGGCCATTGCCAGGAATGTGCGATGGGTGCGGTCGAGGAGGAACGACAGGTAGTACTCCTCGACGATCTCGCACGCGGGGGTTACCAGGACGCGGTGCACGGTGTGACCCTTGATATCCATGCCGAGGATTGCCGCCGCTTTGCGCTGCGCCTCGTCCGGCGTGTGGGCCAGCTGCACGCCACCAGCCTTACCCCGGCCCCCGGTCTTCACCTGAGCCTTGACCACGACGGCACTGCCCAGCTCGACAGCGGCAGCCCGGGCCTGCTCGCTGGTGCTGACGACGCGACCGGGCAGTACCGGCACGCCGTGCGCGCCGAAGAGATCCTTGGCTTGGTACTCGTACAGATCCACGCGATCGACCCTATCCAGCCGAAGCGCGGCCGCAGCTGACCGGCGCCGGTGACTGTGATCACTCAGATCATGGCACTGCGATCATTCCACCGACGCGGCGGCCACCGCTGCTCGCACCCACTCGACGATCTCATGGGTGGTGGCGCCCGGCGTGAAAACCTTGGCCACCCCAAGCTTGGTGAGCTCGGGAATGTCCTGCTCAGGAATGATCCCACCGCCAAAGACCAGCACATCGGTGGCACCTTTGTCCTCGAGTAGCTCGATGACCCGAGCAAACAGCGTCATGTGCGCTCCGGAAAGCACCGATAGCCCCACCGCGTCGGCGTCTTCTTGCAGCACCGTTTCCACGATCTGCTCCGGCGTCTGATGCAATCCGGTGTAAATGACCTCCATACCGGCATCGCGCAGCGCACGAGCGACAACCTTGGCGCCACGGTCGTGCCCGTCGAGCCCCGGCTTGGCGACGACCACTCGGATGCGTCTGCTCATTGCATCGAGGGTAGCCCCTGCTAGAAACGCTGCGAGAACTTATGGTGACCGCATCGACCCCCGCTGGCCAGCTCTGGCTCGCCGCGCGCGAACTGATCACTCAGGGAACGCAGACGGTGGGGTTGATGGCGGCGTCGACGCGGGTGGCACCCGGCGCGCTGTCTCGTACCGCGGTCACCATCGCTCGGCCTGCCGGGGTGCGTGGGCTGGCGCCGGCGTGATCGCTGTGCGTGCGAGGTGACCGGCGCGCAGCAGGTTCATGTGGTGCGGCACTCGCTGGGCGGGCTGGTGGCTCGCTACCACGTCCAGCGGCTGGGCGGCGATGCCCGGGGTGCACACGCTGGTCACTCTGGGTACGCCGCACCAGGGAACCATGGCGGCGTATTTGCTGCCCACCCGATGCTGCACCAACTTCGGCCAGATTCGGACATTCTATTGAGCTGGCACCAGCAGCGGGCTGCCGCAGCCGTTTCGTCGCGGTGTGGAACGAGCTTGACGAGTGGATCGTGCCCCAGCGCAACGCCAGGCTGGACCATCCTGACCTCCTCGCGACCAACCACCAGCTCCCCAAAGTGAGGCACTTGTCGCTGGCCGTCGACTCTCGTTGGTGCACACGGTCCTCACCGCATTAGCCCAGCCAGCAGGCACTCAACCAGCAGTTGAGCCCATCGGGCAGCATTGATG
>DASQVU010000174.1:0-3891 GCA_035640615.1 Pseudonocardiaceae bacterium | reverse complement strand
CGATCGGATTTGGTAGAAACCCACCCGGGGTGGGTAGGGTAGCTGCCATGGACGCACACCAGCGATCGGTGATCAGCCGCTTGAAGACCGCGCGCGGTCATATCAGCGGGATCGTCGCCATGGTGGAAAGCGACGCGTACTGCCCGGACGTGATGAAGCAGCTGGCAGCGGTACAGGGGCTGGTGGACGGGGCGAGCCGGATCATGTTGCGCCGGCACCTGGAGACGTGCGTCGCCGAGGCGATGCAGGAAGGGCGCACCGCAGAAATCGTCGATGAGCTGATGGACACGTTGAAGTTCGACCGGCACGTCTTCCGGCCTGTGACGGTGGCCGACCCCGCCGAGGAGTGAACAACGGTGTCGCAACGCTCTTCGGCGCATCCGAGCATCGAGTTCACCGTCGGAGGGATGAGCTGCGGGTCATGCGCCACGCGGGTCCAGCGAGTGCTCGACAAGCAGCCGGGTGTCGAGCTCGCTGAGGTCAATTTCGCCACCGGTCGAGCGCGGGTGGTGCTGGCTGAGTCCGACGTGGACATCGATGCGTTGCGTGCTGCCGTGGTGAAGATCGGCTACCGGCTCGGGGATGGGCGGCCGGCGCCTACCGGCGAAGCTGCCAATGAGGACTCGGTAGCGGAGCGGTCCTGGCTGTGGCGGGTGGGTATCGGCTGGGCGCTCGCGTTGGCGGTGGGCTATCTCGCGATGTTCACCGGCCCGATCGGTGCGCAGCCGTGGGCGCAGTGGACCGAGTTCGAGCTTACCACGGTCGTCCAGTTCTGCGTCGGCTGGCCATTCTTGCGGGAGGCAATCCGCCGGGCGCGCAGCCTCGGCGCGAACATGGACACCCTCATTGCGCTGGGCACCCTGGCCGCATACGGCTTCTCGACCGCGCAGCTGCTGGTGTTCGGCGGCGAGTTGTACTTCGAGACAGCTGCGTTGATCATCGCGTTCCTCGTGCTGGGTCGGTACTTCGAGACCCGCTCCCGGCGTCGTGCCGGGCGGGCCATTCGCGCCCTGCTTGAGCTCGGTGCCAAGCAGGCGCGGGTGATCCGGGACGGGACCGAGGTGCTGGTCCCGGTCGAGCAGGTGCACCGGGGCGAGCTGATGCGGATCCGCCCGGGGGAGAAGATTCCCACCGACGGTGAGGTGGTCGAGGGCGTCAGCGCGGTGGATGAGTCGATGCTCACCGGGGAGTCCGTGCCGGTAGACAAGATCCCGGGCGCCATCGTCGCCGGTGCGACGGTGAACACCAGCGGCGTGCTGACCGTGCGGGCCACCAGGGTGGGCTCGGAGACCGCGCTGGCGCAGATCGTCTCGCTGGTATCCGCCGCGCAGGCCGGTAAGGGCCACGCGCAGCGCCTCGCCGACCGCATCTCGGCCATCTTCGTACCGGCTGTGATGATCATAGCGTTGAGCACCTTCGCCGGCTGGTGGCTGCTGGCCGGGAACCCGGCCGGTGGGTGGGTGGCCGCAGTGGCGGTGCTGATCATCGCCTGTCCCTGCGCGTTGGGATTGGCCACCCCGGTGGCCATCCTGGTCGGCACCGGCCGTGGCGCCCGGCTCGGGATTCTCATCAAGGGCGTGGAGGTGCTCGAACGTACCCGGAAGATCACCACGGTGTTGCTGGACAAGACCGGCACGCTCACCCGGGGCCAGATATCGTTGACCGACGTCATCACTGGCCAGGGCATCGACGAGCGCGAGCTACTGCGCCGCGCCGGTGCGGTCGAAGCCAACAGCGAGCACCCCATTGGCCAGGCCATCGCCACGGCAGCCCGGCACCGGACCGGCGAGCTGCCTGCGGTGCGCGAGTTCCACTCCGTGGCCGGCCAGGGGGTGCGCGCCGAGGTTGCGGGCACTACCGTCTGGGTGGGCCGGCGCGCGCTGATCACGGCGGCTGGCTTAGCGCTTCCCCAACCGTTGACCGAGGCCGCCGGGCGGCTGGAGAGCCGGGGCCGGACCGCCGTGTTCGCGGGCTGGGACGGCGAGGCCCGCGGTGTGCTCGCGGTTGCGGACACGGTGCAGGAGGGTGCCGCCGAGATGGTGGCGCGGCTGCATCGGATGGGTCTGCGGGTGGCGATGATCACCGGTGACAACGCGCGTACTGCCGAGACGATCGCCGCCCAGCTGGGCGTTGACCGGGTGCTGGCCGAGGTGCTGCCTGATGACAAGCGAACCGAGGTCCAGCGATTGCAGGCGGCCGGTGAGATCGTCGCGATGGTCGGCGACGGCGTCAACGATGCGCCCGCGCTGGTGCAGGCGGATCTGGGTATCGCGATTGGCACCGGCACCGACGTCGCGATCGAGTCGAGCGACCTGACCCTGATGCGAGGCGAGCTGTCCGGCGTGCCCACTGCGATCCGGCTTTCCCGGCGGACTTACCGGACCATCGCGCAGAACCTGGGCTGGGCGTTCGGTTACAACATGGTAGCTATCCCGCTGGCCGCGCTCGGGCTGCTCAACCCGATCATCGCCGGTGCCGCGATGGGTCTTTCCTCGGTGAGCGTGGTCACCAACTCGCTGCGGTTACTGCGCTTTCGTCCGGACCCCAGCCGCATTGCGGCGGCACGGCAGCTGCCCGACGCGCGTGCTGTGCCGGATCCCACCCGTTATTCGTGGATGCACCTGGGTGGTCGGCGGCCCGTGCACTCCCCGGGTCCCCGCGTGCGGCGGGCGGTGCGCCTGAACCGCGCCGCTCGTCAGCGTGTCCGGTAGGGTCGCCCGCGATCGGCTAGGGGAGCAGCTCGACTTTGCCGGGACCGTCCGCGACGATCGAGGAATGGGCTCCGGCTCGCCAGACGTGCACTGGCCACTCGTCGGGCGAGCGGCCGAGCTGAAGCGGGCCAGCACGCTGCTGCGCGCCGGCCGCGGTGCAATGGTACTAGCTGGGCCTGCAGGCGTCGGGAAGACCCGGCTGGCCGCCGAGTGCCTCGCTCTGGCGGCAACCCGGGGCTTCGTGCCGCTGCGAGTCTCGGCCACGCAATGCGCGGCCGGGCTGCCCTTCGGAACCTTCGCGTCTTTCCTGCCCGACTTGACCCCGAGCATGGATCTGCTCGAGGTGCTGCGCAGGATCGCCGGTGCGATCGTCGGGCGCGGTCAGGGCAAGCCGGTGGCAGTCCTCGTCGATGATGCTCACCTACTCGATCAGTCCTCTGCTGCCCTCACGCAGCTACTGGCTACCACGGAGCGGACCTTCGTCCTCGCCACGCTCCGTTCCGGCGAGCAAGCGCCCGATGCGGTTGTTGCACTGTGGAAGGATGAGCTCGCGGAACGGCTCGAGCTACATCCCTTCGCGGCCCACGAAGTTGAGCAGCTGCTCACCGCCGCGCTCCAGGGGCCGGTGGACGGAGCAACGGTGTACCTGCTGCACCGGCGCACACAGGGCAACGTCTTGTTCCTCCGAGAGGTCGTTCTTGGCGCGCTCGAAGCGGGCGTACTCCGCCGGGAGCAAGGGGTCTGGCAGCTGAGCGGCAGCCTACCGGCGTCATCCCGCCTGGTGGAAATCATCGAGACTCGCCTGAGCGGGGTTGACGGGGGTGGGCGCCACACGCTCGAGCTGCTGGCCCTCGGTGAGCCCCTTGAAGTGAAGCTGCTCCAGGCTGTCCAGCACCAGGTCGACCTTGGCACGCTGGAGCGTCGAGGCCTGGTGCGCATTGAGCAGGATGGCCGGCGCTTGAACGCGCGGCTGGCGCACCCGGTATATGGCGAGGTGTTGCGGGAGCGCCTTTCCACCCTGCGTTTCCAGGCGTCGGCCCGGGCTTTGGCGCAAGCCCTGGCGGCGGTGGGCGCACGCCGGCGCGAGGACACCATCCGGCTCGCCGTGTGGAGCCTGGACGGTGGCGGATCGGTCCGGCCGGGGCTGATGTATTCGGCGGCCACCACTGCCCGGCAGCGT
>DASQVU010000173.1:0-7002 GCA_035640615.1 Pseudonocardiaceae bacterium | reverse complement strand
AACACCGACTACGGCCCCGACGACGGCCACGACTACGCCGAAACCGAGCAGCTGTAGCTACTCGGTCGCGACCGAAGGGAGCGAAAATGCCCACGCCGACCAAGGGCGCCCGGCTCGGGGGGTCGCCGGCCCATGAACGGCTGATGCTGGCCAACCTGGCGACATCGCTGTTCGCCCACGGCCGGATCACCACGACCGAGGCCAAGGCGAAGCGGCTCCGCCCGTTCGCCGAGCGGCTGATCACCAAGGCCCGTCGGGCGGATTTGCACAACCGCCGGGAGATCATGCGGGTGATCCGGGACAAGGACGTGGTGCACAAGCTGGTCGCGGAGATCGGCCCCCAGTTCGCCGGCCGCTCGGGTGGTTACACCCGGATCGTCAAGACGTTGCCTCGCAAGGGTGACAACGCGCCGATGGCGATCATCGCGTTGGTCACCGAACGCACCGCGGCGGAGATCGAGGAGGTCAAGCGACGGGCCTTCCAGAGCCGCAAGCGGCCAGCTACTGACGCCACCGAGGCCACGACTGCGGACGCCGCCGAGACGTCGACGGAGGCGTCGGTGGAGGCGTCGGCGGAGGCGTCGGCGGCGCCGGACGCGAAGCAGGGGGACGAGGCCGAATCCTGACCCCGCGCACTGCAGCGCAGGAGCCCGTTGCCCGCACTGGGGGTGGCGGGCTCCTGCGCTACCGCCTGGATATCTGCTACGACGGCGCCGGTTTCTCCGGGTGGGCCCGTCAGCCCGGCCGGCGTACTGTCCAGGGGGAACTGGAAGCCGCGCTGGCGACTATCATGCGGGCACCGGCCGCGCTGACCGTGGCCGGACGCACTGACGCCGGGGTGCATGCCACCGGGCAGGTCGCACATATCGACGTGCCACCCAATGCGCTGGCCCCGGAGCAGCTCATGCATCGGTTGGCTCGGCTGTTACCGCCGGATCTGCGGATACCGGCGGTGCGCCAGGTGCCGAGTAGTTTTGATGCACGGTTTTCGGCGCTACGGCGCCATTACCGTTACCGCGTGTGCGATGCCCCGTGGGGAGTAGATCCGCTGCGCCGATACGACACGCTGGCCCATTACCGGCGTCTTGATGACGCCGCCATGAATGCGGGCAGCACGTTATTGCTCGGCGAGCACGATTTTGCCGCGTTCTGCCGCCACCGCGCGGGCGCTTCCACGGTACGTGCGCTCGAGCGCTTTGAATGGACCCATGATGAACCGCACGTGCTGATCGCCGATCTCGTCGCCGATGCGTTCTGCCATTCGATGGTGCGCAGCTTGGTGGGTGCCTTGCTGGCGGTCGGAGAAGGCCGTCGGGGCCCCGAGTGGCCCGCCAGCCTGCTACTTTGCACCGTCCGGACATCCGAGGTGACAGTCGCCCCAGCGCACGGCCTCACGCTGGTAGCGGTGGATTATCCGGCCGACGACGAGCTGGCCGCCCGCGCCCGGCAGACCCGCGCGCTTCGCGGTACCGCCCATTGAGCGGATCCCGTCCAGCGCGGTCGCGGTAACCCCGCTTTTCCGCTGCCGGCTGGCACCAGGCAGGCCCGCACGAGGCGGGCCAGGGTCGGGAGAGGGTTGCCGCGCCAGCGCGACGACCGGACCCATCGACGGTGCCGGGCAGCCAGCAGCGTGCCGGTGTCATAGACCAGCCAGCACCTGTGCGGATGGCTTATGCCCCGGCCGCGACACACTGGGCACCCAGCCGTGACACACCGGGAAGGGCGGGTCAGTCTCCGCGGCGGACGGGGCCGAGGATTTCGCGTTCTGCGGGGGTGGTCACCAAGCGCAGCGGCAACCACAGGTTGGGACCGAGGGCGACCACGCCATCGTCAGTCAATTCTGACAGCTGGTGCGTCATCGGTGCAGCCAGCTGCCAGATCTCCGCGGCGAGCTGAGCCTGTTCGGCCGGGAGCCGCTGCAGCAGGACCAGATCGGCATTGATCGCCGTGCCGCCGGCCTGGGGGTGCAGGTAAGGCAACACATACAGGGTTGTCTGCCAGGGTGAGCGCGGCGGGAACAGCTCCTGTGGCACCGCGCCGCCGTCGTGCACGACCAGCAGTGGAGCGTCTTCCGAGGCTCGTGGCAGCTCGATCGGCGCAAGGGGGCGGACCTGCACCAGCGGGGTGGGACGTCCGTCAGGTCCCGGCCCGGCGGCGGCGACGAGCAGCTCCCAGGCGGCGGGCCGGCCAGTGGCGATCACCACCCACGCGCCGGTGGCAACCGCCCGCAGCGCCACCTGCCGGGCCAAGTACAGGCCACCGACGAGGACCAACCGGGTGGGTTGGGGGCGCAGTACCGACACCCTCAGCGGTTCGTTGTCAGGGCCGCAACCCAGCACCATGCCGCCGTGGTCACTGGAGGGGCTGATCGCGTCGAGCAGGTCGGGGGTGACGAGGAACTCGGGCGCCACTGCTGCCCGGCCGTGACCCAGTGTCCTGCTCATCCCGACGCTCCCAACGGCAGCGTCGCGGCCAGTCCCGCGGCTTGCAGGCCACCCAGCGGGCGCAACGTCACGTTCAGCCGTTGCGATAGCGCCCGGAGCTGGCCGTCGGCCGCCTGAAGTTCGGCCGCGTTGCGAGCACTCACCCGGACCAGACCCTGCAGCCCCACCTCGCCGCCGTCAGCAGGCGAGATCACCAGGGCCACGGTGGTGGAGAGCGCTCGTACCCCGGTCAGCGCGGTGAGGTTGGGTGGTGCCCCCGCGGCCCCCCAGCCAGTGATCGCATAGCTGGTATGCCCGACTCCGGCGGCGGTGACCGTGGTCCACCCCTCACTCACCGTCACCGGCTGTCTGCTACCCGCGACACCGGGCAGTTCCGCGGCACAGACGCCGGCGCGCAGCAGCGCTTCGGCGTCCAGCGGGCGCGCCGCCACCCCTCGAGACTCCAACGTGGCACGCACCCGGGACAGCGCCGCGACCAGCGCCCGGTGGCAGCCGGTCACCCCACCGCCGCGCTCGGCCACCGCGTCCGGGCAGCGACGGGGATCCAGCCGGACCGCGATCCAGATGGTGCGGCGAGCGGCCGCCGGCAACGGACCCAGCACCTCCAGGTAGGAGCGCAGTGCTGGTGATGACGGCGACAAGGCGGCGTTGCCCGGGTAGCAGTGCCAGATCGCCTGGATCGCGTCCAGCACCACCCCCCGGTCTTCTAGGCAGGACGCCAGCGCGCCCAGCGGTAGGCCGGCGGCGTCTCCGACGGGAGCGATCATCGATGATGGGGGGTCTACTTCCAGGACGGCTGTCCACGTGCCCTGGTGCAACACGAAGCCCACCGGTTCCCGCTGGCGGTCGGCGCCGGGTGCCACGGTGAGATCGGGGATCAGCGCCCCGAGCAGCGCCATCCGGGGATCGCCGGAGCCTGGCTCTGCAGAAGGCAGGCTGGTGTCGTGCGAGCGCGTCAGGTAGTGACTGGTCAGCTGGATCCAGCGGACCATCCAGCAACCGTGCCAGCGTCCGAGGGCGAGCGGCACCGTGATCAACGCGACGAGCAGGGCGGCTACCCACAAAGCAGTGTCGACGGCGAGCAATGCCAGACCCAGCGCCAGGCCGACCTGCAACACCACCACATTGATTACGGGCAGCGGGCCCAGATGTGCGCCCGGTTCACGCAGCCGCGGGAGAGCCGGTGCTGCGGTCATGTCGGCGCCCTTCGCGAGACGGCGATTCGCTATCGTGCGGCACCGTACATCCCAGTCAAGAACGGCAGGTAAGCGATGTCGACGGAGCCGACCACTGCCTCGCAGGTGCAGGCGTACCGTTTCGTGCTCCGCAGAATGGAGTCGGCTCTGGTGCGCCAGGACGCGGTGATGTTGCAGGAACCGATGCGCCATCACCTGCGCGCGACGGCGGTCGGCGTGTTGCTGGCGGTGCTGGGCCTGGTGGCGTTGTATGCCTTCGGCAAGATCCATCCAGCCGGTGCCGCACTGGCCGTTAGCCTCGTTGCCGGCGTTTGAGGATCTGCACGACCATCAAGGTCAAGCCGAGCAGCACCAGAGCGGCGACCGAGCCGGTGAGAGCGACCATGCGTGGCGTGTTGTCCGGCGGTGGGCTCGGGAATCCTGAGAGCTTCGCGTTGGCGGCGTTGACCGGTGCCGGGCCAGGTTGGCCTTCTTCGGGCAGTACCGCGGTGAGCGCGGCGACTGGGTCGATCATCCCGTAGCCCACGTCCTCGCTGCGCCTGCAGGGACCGGTGGGCTGCTGCGCGGTCCGCTCGATGCGGTGCATCACTTGGCGTGCGGACAGGTGCGGGAACCGCTCCCGGACCAGCGCGGCAAGCCCGGCGACGTACGGTGCCGCGAAGCTGGTGCCGTCGAGGGGGCGTAGCTGGCCGTGGGCGTCAACGAGACCACTGGTCAACCCGGGGCGCCCGGCAGCTACAGACACCGCGTCGGTGCCGGGTGCGGCCACATCGACCCACGGCCCGTGAATGGAGAAATCTGCGGGCCTACCGTCATCGTCGGTCGCAGCGACTGTGAGCACATCGTCGTCGAACCAGCCCGGTGACGAGATCGTGGTGACCCTGCCGGGATTGTTCTGCTTGCAGCTGGCACTCGTGTTCGCGGCGGCTACTACCACCACAACGTTGTGCTCCACCGCGTAGTGCACCGCAGCTTCCAGATCTGGTGCGTTGACCTGGTCCGGTTCGGCCGGGAAGCACGCCGCCTCGGAAACGTTGATCACCGTCGCGCCGAGCTGCACCGCGTGCATCACGGCCCGAGCCATGCTCACGGTATCTCCTGCCATCGGGTTGCGGGTCTGCGCGCCCGTGTCGAGCTGGCGCAGCGGCACCGAGTAGAAGGTGCTGGCTTGCCGGATGGCCAGGATCTGGGCGGCGGGTGCCACCCCGACGAACTGGCTACTCGGATCGGGTGCCGCGGCGATGAGGCCGGCGACCGCGGTGCCGTGACCATCGCAATCGAACAGACCCGTCCGGTTTTCGATGTAGTCCCCACCGTCGACCGTTCTGCCGCGCAACCGGGTGTGCGGTTGCACGCCGCTATCGATCACTGCGACCCGCTGGCCGCGCCCGGTCGCGAACCGCTGGGCTTGCCGGATCTGCAGCCGCCGTTGCGCGGGCGGTTCGGCGGCGAGGTTCTGCCCACTGTCGGGTGCCGGCTGCTGGCAGGGCGCCTGCTGCTCCACCGGGCCGAGCTGCCGGGTTGCCGGATTGTTCACCACGTATGGCATCGCATTCACGCTGGCAGGATTGGGCAGCGCTGACATGTCCACCGCGGGTGGTACGCCCGGTGGCCGGCCGCTGGGCTCCGCGGCCGCTGGCGACGCCGGCCCGGCCAGGCACAGTACCGTCGCAGCAAGCGTTACCAGGTGATGCCGCAGCGCAGCCAGAGCCCTCACAGTGCCCGGACGGTGCGGTAGAGGTCCAGCACGCCCAACGCCAGTGGCAGCACCGAGGCGATGAGTACCGCCTCCGCCACGTCCACCGAGCGGCGTAGCACCGGAGAGAACCGGCGGCGGGGCGCCACCACGCCCGTGACCAGGGCGAGTGTGGCGAGAACCAGCAGGCTGGCGAAGCCGGCTAGCAGCACGCCGGGCTGCCTCGCCGTTGCCAGCAACCCCACCGTCAGCCCACCCACCGTGGCCATCCCGCTGACCAGCAACGCGATCGCCTGGTTGCCGTTGGCGTAAGAGCGGGCCCGCAGCAACAGCACGGCGGCGACGACAGCGCCGAACACGATCCCCAGCGCGCCCCCGGCCGCGGCCACCACCGCGCCGATCGCGGCCACCGCACCACATCCGACGATCATGCCGGTCAGGTACTCGTGCGCCACCCCGACGCGGCTCTCGATCGCTGCGTAGTCCGGGAATCCGGGGTCTTCCCGCAAGTCCTTGCTGTTACTGGGCACCTGGGGCATCGGCAGGCGGGATAGGTGGATGGTCAGCCTGGGCAAGGTCGACAGTCCGCCGAGCGCGACTGCTGCGGCGCCGGCTGCAATGCCTGCGCCGGGCCGGTGTACCAGGCTGGCGGTGAGAAACGTCAGCGCGCCGAGCACGGCGGCGGTGGCGCAGGCGACGAACGGTGTGATGCCCGCGCCGAGCATTGCGATCGAGGCGACGGCTAACACTAAGGCCAGCGTGCACGCCAGCAGCAAGTTCTCGGGGTGAATGACGCTGCCGCCGCCCGGCACGATATGGAGGCCGCTGACAAAGCCCAGCGGCAGGCTCCCCGCCGCCACCACCACACCGGCGCTCGTCTCGCGGTAGACCCGGCCGGTCACCACCCCCGCGATCAGCACGATGATTGCGGTCACGCCCGCAACCGCACCGATGCGAACTCCGGTTCCCGCTAGCGCTCCCGCTCGAAATAGGCCGATGGCGCTGGACAGCAGGGCCAAACCGGCCGCGATCAGCCCGAGCGTGCGGGCAGTGTGCTCAGTCCACGGCCGGTAGCTGCCCGGGGCCGCCTCGGCGATGGCTTCCACCACGTCGTCGAACAGCGGGGGCGGTGGGTTGTCGTTGCGGCGCCGGATCTGCAGCAGGTCACCGTCGACCACGCCCTGCGAACTCAGCGACCGGTCCGCATCGAGCGCGTCGGCGCCCAGCTTGGCAAGCCACCATCCACCATGCTTGCTGCCGCCATCCGGGCTGCATTCGCCGGCCATGTTGAGCAGCATGGGCAGCAGGTTGGCCACCGCGATATCCGATGGCAGGGCCAGGTCGATGCGGGTGCGCGGGGCCACCACGGTCACCCTGCTGAAGACGCTGGACGGTTGAACCGTCGATCTAGGCACGGACGGTTGAACCGTCGATCCAGGCACGGACGGTGGGGCTCCGTTGACATGGCTCGGCACCAGTTTGCACTCCTCGTTTGCCCGCGGCTGCCGCGCTGTGGTGCCGGGAGTATCCATGCGTGCAGCGCCCGAAGTTCGCCGGGGTCGCGTGCTCCTATCAGCAGTTTCACCTGCGGCGACAGCGCCCCGCATTCGGTGCCATGCTGCCGCCGCGCTCCTCCTGATCGGTCCTGCGCCGGCTTGCCATCGCC
>DASQVU010000172.1:0-33643 GCA_035640615.1 Pseudonocardiaceae bacterium | reverse complement strand
AGAGTTGGTCGACTCCGAGACACCTGACGGCTAGCGGCCCACACAGCTCGGGCGTGATCCTTGGGTATCGAGCTCGAAGGTCGAGGGGCCACTCGGCCGTTCGAGCTTGTTGCGGTTAGCGGCGTCGGGGGCGTTTCCGTTGACCGTTTTGAACCCGCCACCTGGACGGTCCGCGGCCTGGCTTCATGGTCACGCCCAGGACGTGTTCGAGCACGAGGGTCAGGGTGCTTCGGAGCGGTGCAGCGGGTTGGCGGCCCAGACGTTTTCGAAGGGGACGCCGGCGGTGCGGTAGACGCGGCGAACGGCTTCGGCGTTCTCGGCTTCGTAGACGCAGACGCAGCGGGTGCCGTCGCTGGCGATGTAGGAGCTGAGCCAGGTGACGTCGTAGACGGGTAGGCAGGGTGAGACTTTGTCGGCGACCGGGCTTCCTTGACTGAGGTCGATGGGGGGATCAAACCGTTCTTCCACCATGATCACGGCCACGTGTCGTCGTCTCCTCGGTCCCGGCGCCGAGCGGCGAGGAGCCGCTCGGCTTCCTGTCGTAATTCTTTCACGTGACCGGGGAGGCCGCCCGAGGCATCGTCGACTGCCCGGAGGTGCGCGCCGGAGCGGTCGAGGTCGCCTTTTTGGGCGGTGATGCAGGCCAGTAGCGCCTGGGCGCGCGCCATTTCGAATGGCCGAGCCACATCGTCGGCGAGGCGCACGGCGAGGATGGCTCGGTTGTGGGCGCCGTCGAGGTCGCCGGCACGGTAGCGGAGTTCGGCGGCGATGCCCTGAAGGTCAGGAATGAGGAAGCGGGCGTCGATACGCTCCAGTTCGTTGATGGCCCGGTCCAGGTCGACGAAGGCGCTGTGCTCTTGGCGGGCCACCGCGACGAGCGCCGAGATGGCGATCGCGTAAGGCCGTTCGCTGCCCTCACCGAGCTTGGCGGCAAGGGGCGCGAGCGGATCAGCCAGGGAGCCTGCGGCTTGGATGTCGCCTGTTTCGAGTTCGAGCAGTGCGAGACGGGCGGTGCATTCGAAGGTCGCCCAGTGGTCGCCGCGCGCCGAGGCGAGTTCGATGGCCTGGCCGAGTGCGCCGCGGGCGGAGGGGACGTCGCCGCGCCACGCCTGGACCAGCCCGAGGCCCCACTGGTACTGAACTGACTGCGCGGCGAGGGCGTGGAGGGCGGCGAGCTCGTCAAACAGGCAGGCGGTGCGGTCCATGTCCATCTCGAGATAGGCGAGGCAGCGCGCACCCTCAAGCAGGGGCTCGAGGTTCGGTTCCCGGGCCGATTCGATGAGCTGGGTGGCTCGTGCCATGAGGGCGCGGGCCCTGGGGATGTTCCCCCAGCCCCAGTGATAGGCGCGGGCGAGGAGGCTGAGGCCTCCCGACAGCTCGGCGTCCAGGCCGAGTCGTTGCGCCTCAGCGCAGAGATCGGTCAAATCGCGGGTCAGCTCGCCGGGGTCGCGCAGACGGACGCCCGGGTGGAGCAGGACGCGGATGAGGTCGAGCTCGGTAGCGACGCGTTCGGTGGTGGCGAGGCGTCGAGCGTGGCTGCGGCCGAGAGCGGCGAGCCGCTCGGCGTCGGCGTAGGCGAGCACGCGGAGACATCGTCGGGCGGCGCGGATGCAGGCGGCCGCGCAGGTGGTGCTGATAGCGCCGAGGTCAGCATGGCGGGCGGTCTCGGCGGCGAGGCTGTCGTCGGGGTCGGGAAGCGACCCGAGGACGGCGCTGATACGGGCGTGCACCATGGTGCGCCGGGAGGTCGACAACCGCTGGTAGGCGGCGCGGCGCACCAAATCGTGGACGAAGTCGACATGGCCGTCGTCGTCGGAACGCAGCACGCCGTGGCGTTCCAACATGCCGATCGGTTCGAACAGCTCGGCCGGTTCGCGTTCTACGAGCTGGGCAAGCACAGCGGGCGGGACACCGCGACCGAAGGCGGCGGCCCAGGGAACCAAGACGCTGGCGCTTTCGTCGAGGCGGGCCAGACGATCACCGATGAGCGCGTCGAGGCGACCGGTGAGCGACTCGCCGCCTCGTGCCAGGGCGCGTGCCATCTCGAGCGCGAACAGCGGGTTGCCGTGAGTGGCTCGGGCGATCTCCTCGGTGTCGGCACCGGGCGCGATCGGCTCGGTGAGCTGGGCGATACTGGCAGGCGTGAGCGGACCGACGAACAGTTCGCTGAGCGCGTCGTCGCGTCGCAGTGCCTGCACGACGCGCGCGCTGGCGCGGTTCTCGTCAAGCTCCGCCGGGCGGGCCGCGGCCACGAACGCGACGCTGGCGGCAAGGTGGCGGACGGCGAAGTGCAACAACATGAACGTGGGTTCGTCAAGCCATTGCACGTCATCGACGAGGACGGCCACCGGCACCTTGTCCGCGAGCATGCCCAGCAGGCGCGCGACCGCGTCGTAGAGGCGGTTCGGATCGTCAAGCTGCGTCGGCGCGCCGCCCAACTCAGGCAGGAGGGGCGCCAACGCGGTCCGCAGGTTCCTGTCCAGCTCGGGCAGCGGCGCGCCGCGCAAGGCGTCGACCCACACGCCGTAGGGTCGGCCGCGCTCGGCCTCGAAGCCTCGCCCGGCGATGACGATCCCGCCGCGTCCTTCCACATGCCGCTGGGCCTCCTCGAGAAGGCGGGTCTTGCCGATGCCCGGCTCGCCGACGAGGAGCAGCAACCCACCCGCAGTGTCGGCGGTGCCGTCGAGGAACGCCTCGATGGCTGACCACTCCTCGGCCCGTCCGAGCAGCGAGGTGGCCGGCCGCGGACGGCGTGCCACCCGCCGGGGCGGCGTGGTCGTGACGAGGAGCTCGTCGAGGTCGCGGCGCTGGTCGAGAATCGCTGCTTCGAGGTCGCGCAGCTCGCTGCCCGGCTCCAACCCGAGCTCGTCCCTGAGAGCGCTGCGCGCCCGCTGGTAGGCGCGCAGCGCGTCGGCCTGGCGGCCCGAGCGGTACAGGGCCAGCATGAGTAGCCACCACAACCGCTCACGGAACGGATGCTCGGCCACAGCGGCTTCCCCCGCGCCGACCGCCTCCCGGTGCCGGCCGCGGGCGATCTGCGCTTCGAGCCCGAGCTCGACGGCGACGGCCCGCAGCTCGTGGAGGCGGCTGATCTCGGCTTGCGCGAACGCCTCGGCGGCGATGTCGGCCAGCGCCGGTCCCCGCCACAGCCCCAGCGCCTCGTCCACGACCTGGCCCGCATGCGAGGGGTCACCCGCCTGGAGCGCCGTTCGGCCCTGCTCGACCAGGCGTTCGAAGCGGACGCTGTCGATACTGTCGGGATCGACGTCGAGGAGGTAGCCGGTGCCTCGGGTGACGACCACGGTAGTGCCCAGCACCTTGCGCAGCTGGGATATGTAGTTCTGGAGCACGCCAAGGCCGGTCGAGGGCGGGCTTCCCGCCCACAGGTCCTCGATCAGGCGGTCGCGGGACACCACCTTGCCGTGATGGACGATCAGGTTGACCAGCAGCGCCCGCAGCTTGGGGCTGCCCGGCGCGATCGTCTGGCCATCGTGCATCACCTCCACCGGCCCCAGGATCCGGAACTCCACAGGGCCAAGCGTAAGACCGTGATCCACCGTCCGCCCGGAACGGCGGATGGCCTGAAGCGTGCCGAGAGCGAGCCTTAAGCGGCGTCCTTCACGATCGTTGGCGTGGGTCGGGCACCGTGCCCACCCGACGACGAAGGAAGGAGCCGTCATGGCCGAGAGCAGGAGCGTCGACACCGCCACCGACATCCGGGAGTTCCCCAGAGGCCGGGTGGAGGTCGTGACCGTGGGCACGACCACGGTCACCCGTTCGACGATGGAGCCGGGCTGGCGATGGTCCGAATGTGTGAAGCCCATCGCCGGCACCGACAGCTGCCAGGTGCAGCACAACGGCTACGCCATCTCCGGCCGCATCCGGGTTCGCCAGGACGACGGCACCGAGATCGAGATTAACCCCGGTGATGCCTACTCGATTTCCCCGGGCCACGACGGCTGGGTAGTCGGGGACGAGCCCTGGGTGGGAGTCGACTTCTCGCCCACCATGGCCGACTTCGCCAAGCCTCGTTGACAGAAGAGGACACAAAGATGGAGACCGTCGTCTACGACCTCGAAGGAACCCTTCTGGAGGCGTGCTCGTGCGGGGTGCTCTGCCCGTGTTGGGTCGGTGCCGACCCCGACGGTGGCGAGTGCAACTCGTTCAACGCATACAAGTTCGACCACGGCGTCATCAACGGCATCGACGTCAGCGGCCTTTCGTTCATCAACGTGTGCCACATCCCTGGCAACGTGCTGGCACCGGGAAGCTGGAAGGTCGTGAGCTTCGTCGATGACCGCGCCACCGATGAGCAGCATCAAGCTATTATCGACGCTTACCACGGGCGCCTCGGCGGACCGCTTGCTGATCTAGCTGGGCTCGTGGGAGAGGTTGTCGCTATCGAGCGCGCACCGATCGTCCATGAGACCTCAGACGGCAAAGGTACGCTTTGCATCGGCCAGGTTGTTTCCGCGGAGATGGAGCCATTCCGAAGCCCGGATGGCGTGACCATCACCACCCTGCGTGACTCCCTCTTCTCAACCGTGCCCGGTTCCCCGGCATATGTGGCTCAAGCCCGCCACCATCGCGTGAACCTGCCCCAACACGGCATGGCCTGGTCTTTCGAGGGCCGCAACGCGATCCAGTCCGACTACCATATCACCCACACGGCATAGCGATGAGCAGCAGTGAGGCCACCGTCGGGCGGCGCCGGCTGCCGCCGGCGATCCCGCTCGCGATAGGGCTGGCCTGGGCCGCCGCTCTCGCCGCGCACGCCGGCGGCTTCGCCCACCGCTTCCATCACGACGCGCTCGTCGGAGATGATGGGAACTTCAGCGTGGCCACCTGGGCCGGATTCTCCGCCCTTTGGATCGTCATGGTTGCAGCCATGATGCTGGCATCGACGGTCCCACTGCTGCGGCTGTTCACCGAGGCCTCGTCCGGGCAAGAGCATCGAAGAAGGATGGTCGCGTGTCTTGTCGCCGGCTACCTGGCTGTATGGTCTCTGTTCGGTTGGATAGCGCTCGGCTTCGACGCCGCCGTCCATCGCACCGTCGACGCCATAACCTGGCTATCAACGCACCCGTGGCTCGTAGGGGCGGCGACCCTCGCCCTCGCCGGCGCCTTCCAGTTTTCCGACCTCAAGGACCGTTGCCTCACCCAGTGCCGTCACCCCGCCGCGTACCTGCTGCGCCATTACCGGCGCGGCCCGCGGGCCGCCTTCAAGATGGGATGGGGTCATGGCCTGTACTGCCTCGGCTGCTGCTGGGCGCTCATGCTCGTGATGTTCGCGGCCGGCGTCGCCGACTTGCGATGGATGGCAGCCCTCGGCAGCCTGATGACCTACGAAAAAGTCGGCCGCTACGGGCAAAGGGTCGCGGCATTAGCTGGCGCGGCTGCCATCGGGCTCGCCGTTCTCGTCGCACTGCACCCGACCTGGCTACCTCCTCTCCTCTCCTCCCACGAAGGATAAGCGAGGGGCGAAACCGCAACTATCCAGTTGCGGCGTTGTCCAGCGTTTATCCGGCTAAATGAACATTAGTTCGACCTTCGGTCCCGGATAATGCCTGTTAACCGGGTAATCGAGGCCGATTTTCTGATTAGCTTAGGCGCCTCGCGAGTAGCCGGTCTCAGTTAAAACAGGTCAGCACAGCGCGAGGGCCGTTCCTCCTTGTAAGCGGTAGGTTCGGGGTTCGAGTCCCTGCGTCGGCTCTGAGCTGCAGTTATAGAACCATGGGTCGCTTCGGTTTGGAAGCACAGCGCTCAGTTAGGCCGGCGCGCGGGAACAGGTCGGGACGCAGGAGGCTCCGTCACGTGCCGGTCGGAGATCCGGCTAGAGCATCCTTTCTCAGCCGGAGAGGGGCGGCTCAAAGGCCTCGCGTTGCTCGGTGCAGGATCTGCTTGGGTGAGGATCCTGCGGCGGGGACGGGCCAAGCGGTTGTGTGCTACCGGCAGGGGTGGGTGAATAATCTTGGTATGGCCCAAGGCCGGGATGTGCCGAAGATTGACCCTGCGCTGGAAGCCGTGGTGGGGGCGATCGATGCTCTCACCGAGCTCCAGGAAGGCGGCCCCGCTGTTGTCCTTACGCTGGGTGGTCTGGTCGTCAGCGGGACGGTCATCCCTGCCTGGCAGTGGTTCCAGGAGGTTGAGCACACCGCCCGTGCCGCGTTCGTCGTGCACGTCGGGGGGTCCATCGACGACGAGCACGGTGGTTGGGCCAGGCTGTTCAGGGGTGCTGCCGAGTCGGTGGCGCGCGACCACGCCGAGCGTCGGGCTGCGCTACAGGCGACCGAGGGTCTGCCGGATCGCTACCGGCGTCTTGTGGTACAGCAGGATCAGACTGTCTACATCCACTTGACCGAGGCCCGGATAGTGGCTGCTGGCGTCAGTCCAGTGCTTGCTTCCGGCATGCACTGGCGGGGACGGCTCTCCGAGATTGCCGGGTGGTCGTTTGGCCATCTTGGCGTTGAGCCGTCAACCGCTCCGGCACAAGACGCCGACCACTACATGTAGGTGTCGGCGTGACATTGTGGAGTTGCGGCAGTGTCGCTGGCGAATACCTTGTACTGACCGACACCTGCCGAGCGGGCATAGTCGATCCGGTTGGCCAGGTTCGCGGTCGTCGCGGGCTGGCGGAGCGGTTGCAAGGACACGCGACCCCAACTTGGCATGAACACCGACATTCACGTGCGGCACCACTATTCGGCGATGCAGCGCTCAGTGCGGGTACCGCTATAGCCATCATCGCCGGTCGTATTGGTAACGACCGGGAAGCAACACGCTACGCATCCATGCCGCTTCAGATCACCCTTCGATCACAAAGCCACCGAAGTAATCGGCTTGCGCATGCCCAAACGCCGTATCGAGCTATAACCAGTGAAGATGGCAGTGACCCAAGAAGGCGTCCCCCGTGGTCACACCAGTGCGACGGTTATGCAGAGACCGCTTTAACAATCTCGCTGTCCTCGACTATCCGGCACGCCTTCCTAATCACTCCACGTTCTGCTCCACACCGCGGTGCGAGAGCCATGCGGGTCCCGTTGGATGTAGGACAGCTGGTCGGACCCGGAGGAGCCTGAGGGAGGCACAGGTAGAGATTCCACCCTGCAGGTGCCTCCCCGACGGGCTGCCGCCGCCAGCCAAATAACGCTGAGCAGCGGCGATACCGGGACTCAATACCGAAACTGGGACGCCATACTATGGATTACCGCAGCCCGCGAAGCCGCTTACGCCGTCGCGCTCCTGGTTCGCTGACGGCTAGGACGGCCTTAGAATCTGGGCAATCCTGCTTGTAAGATCGGCTGCAAGGCTACGTTACTACGTTACCTTGACAGGTGCCTCGTCGGCCGTAGGTCCTGGGATAGTGTCGATGCCCTCCATCCCCTTAGTAAATTCGATGGCTTCGTCGTCCATGACGGCGCGTGGGTTGAACGAGGGGTCGGCCATGACGCCATGGACGCGGCGTCGCTGCATCCCGAAGTTCCCCGCGTCGTATAGCGGCAGAAGTGCCGCCTCTCGTAGGTACCGGTCAAACTGGTATTTCTTGTCTACCGAGTTCACGCCGACTACCTGCATGCACTTGTACACGCAATCGAATAGCATCTCTGTGCAATGAATTTTGCACATCGCGCCAAGCATCTCGCCGTGGTAGTCGTGCTGGTCTAAGTAGTGCGCGGTCTTCCAGCAGAAATAACGGGCAGCCTCAATCTTTGCGGCAACGTCACCGAGCACGTAGGCCGGATACTGGTAGTGAATGATAGGCGCGGGACCGCCTGCTGTGTAGGTCTTCGCCCACTGCAATGCGTCCTCGTAAGCAGACCGCGCCACCGCAACGGCACCAATACCGGCCACTGGACCCGACCATGCAAAGTTGCGGTTGATCAACAAGTCGCCGTTGCCCTTGGCGCCCTCAATCATGTTGGCCGCGGGTACTCGTGCGTTATCAAAGGTGATCTCGCAGTTCGGCGCGCTGCGTTGAGCGGAGGTGCTTATCGACTTATAGGTAATACCAGGAGTTCCGCGCTCGATCATGATCGCGGATAGGCCGGACTTCCCACCGGCAGAGGAATCGGTGCGAACCACCACGAGGTTGAGGTTCGCACCGCCGTTGTCCCAGCCTCCCACATTGCACGGCCAGTACTTTCGGCCATTGAGAATGTAGTCGTCACCATCGAGCGTTGCTGTGACGTTCATGCCGGCCCCACCGATCGCTGGGGCGTCAAAATTCGCGGTTCCCCCCGGCGATCCAGGCGGTTCGCTGGCGGCGTACCCGACAATGAATTCACCGCTAGTATCAGTGGTTGCAGTCCGAATAAAGCGCTCTTTCTGTTCCTCGGTGCCATAATACCAGACGGGCATTAAACCTAAACCGTTGACCAGCACGGTGGTCCCGAAACCTGGATCGACCGCCTGAATTTCTTCTGCGGCAATCACGAAATCAACATTGGATAGCCCGCCGCCCCCGTACTTCTTGGGCAGCATGGAAAAGGAGATGCCCCGCTTGCACGCTTCGGCGTAAGCCGGCTTGGCGAGCTGGAAACCACGCAATGGATCCGGCTCCTCGTCGATCTTCTGCGTTATAGGAGCGAGCACATTCTGCGCAAAGTCGCGTGCTGCCAACTGAACTTTTTTCTGTTCAGCAGTAAGCGTGAAATCAATAGCCATGCCATCTCCTCGCGTTAAACGACTATTTGACGCAGACCGGGACCTTGAAGCACCACGAGGCCTGTCGTGCTTCGCGGCCAGCCGTGTACTGGCTCACTATCGTCTTCTCCACGGATCTGGCAAAGAAGGGCAGCACGAACAGCGGCCTAGCGTGCACCAACGACGACTCTCCAGCAACGAGCGGGCAGTGGCGCCCTCCACAGGCCGCATGATCTTCCCGTGCCTTGTCGACATGCGAACCGTGGGGGTCACTCCGACACGGTCTGGAATTCCTTCCCGTATCGGAGTTTTTCGCGGGTCGATGTCCACTGCGATGATCTTTATTGCGCCGGCGGGCGGGGCGCCGGCGATCGTCGCGCCGCTGACCAACCACAGCCGATCACGGCGACACTCTGGCCACGGGTACGCCGCCAGCGTTGATCGCCGCGCTGGGTCAAGCCATCACACCGCAACGATGACCGCCTCGACAGAAACCGGCTCGCCCTTGGTATGGGTACGACTGCTTGGACCTGGTAGACATTAGCCCTCCAGGAATGGGTAGTACGCAACAATAGAATGTTATATAGACTAGATTGAATTTCCTACTCAGAAGTTGGCCTATGAGGTCAGGTTGATATTACTGTGTGATTCCCCACGCTACTCAAGAACCGTGGGAACGGAACTGCTGTAGGCCAGGTCATGCCAACCCGAACGGACTGTCCAAGGCGCGATGCCCGCCAGTGGGCTTCGACGAGATGCGAACGTTCCTCCCAACCGACGACACTTCGATCTATACCACATGGGCTACGAGCCACTGGGTTACCCCCGGCTACCCGGTTAGCCTGTGTCTGGATCAGGGTGCTGCGCTCGTCGCTGTGCGACAAGGGAGATGGCATGAACGACGTCGAACCCCAGCCGAGCGGTCGCAGAGGGAACACAGGACGGGTGAGAGACGCCAGACGTGTCCTTTCCAAGCGGCAGCGTCTGGCGGCCGCAGCATGGGAGCGGTTCACCGCAGGGGACGACGCCGTACGGGGCGTCCGCACGAGCGTCCTTCTGTCGTGGTATCGCTGCCGAGACCTGCATCAAGTCAGCCCGCAACTGACGTCTGCACCGGAGGCACACGGCCATAGTGACCACTCGCTGGTCCACGATGTCATCTTCACCAAGCTGGGAGGGGCTGCAGGCGTAGCCGCCAACAGCAATCCTATGCGACATAGTTTGATCGCCGTCACAGACGGTTTCGGGCGCATCCTTGCGAGCTGGGGGCCACGGGGAAATCTACGCCACGGCAGCGAGACCAGCCTAGCGCCAGGATTTAGCTGGTCGGAGCAGGCTAGCGGCACTAACGGCATAGGCACCGCGTTGGAAAGCGGCGGGATTACCCTAGTGGAGGGAGCTGAACACTGGTGCCAGGGCTTCCACCAATGGAACTGTGCGGGTATGGCGATACGTGATCCAGTAACCCGAGTCCCGCTCGCGGCCTTGAACGTTTCTTGTTGGGGCGAAGAGTTACCTGCCGCAACATCGGTGTGGTTACGTCGAACCGTTGCCAGCCTTGAGTCCGAGCTTCGCGGTCAAGCCATTGAAAGCGGTACAAGGCTTGCTGATGCTTTTATGGAGGCTGAGGCGAAGGGGCAAGGCGTGGCCCTTGCGTTGGACGTTGCGGGCCGCGTCGTGATTGCGAGCCAGGAGGCTCAGCTGTTCCTCGGAGTCGAGTGTCCCGTCCCGGCCATCGACCCGAACGTACGCTTAGAGACGGGAGTTTCTCATCTACCGGGGTTGGTGGAGCAGGCCGTTCGAGAGGCGCTAAACGAACCCCAGTGGTGCGGCTTTGCTGAACTTTTTATGCCTTCTATGGAAGAACCGCTTATGATGGAGTTTCGCCCGGTGCGCCGATCGCGCGACGTAATTGGGATGCTTTTGATGGTCTCTGAACATCCATGTGGCAAGCAGCTCGGTGACACGATATCACCCCAAACACAAACCTTTCCGATGCGAATAGCCGGGGTCCGCGGTAGCCGCATTGTGCTCCTTGCTCCTCAAGAAATTAGGTTCGCGGAAGCTGACAGTCACGCCGTCTGGTTAGTCACCGATCAGGGGCGCTTGCGCGCTGCGACCCGAGGAATAGACAACATAGAACGCCAGCTCGGTCCTCATGCTTTTCTTCGTGTCCATCGGCGGTTCCTCGTAAACGTGGCACGGATCAAGGAAGTTGAACCAGGCTTCAAAGGCGCGCTGACTTTGACAACAAGTGCTCGCGAGCACGAAGCGATTCCTGTATCACGTCGGCATGCTGCGCAACTCCGCCAAACCCTCGGCATCTGATAGGCGGTGACGCGTCAGCGAAGTGACGCAGCAAGAGCTTGTCTCTTGTGGATGCGGTTGGCTGGTAGCTTTTGTCCCATGCCGGCGGGGTCGCCGTCGCCTGTAGCACTAGCTGGGGGTCCGTAGCGTGACACGAGTTTTGTTAGTGACGCACCCTGTGAGACGCACTGTGTGATAGGTGCATCGGTGGCTCGCTTGTGATCTGGTGGCATTGACAAGCTGCCGAGCGCAATGCGCGCGTCTCCGTTCGGTCGTCAGGCTTTGCCTTCGGCGCCGTGAGAGGACCGAGATGTTATCACTGTGGATGGCTATGGTGTAAGCGTGACAGCCGCCGCTGAGGAACCACCAGCCAGCGCAGGAGGTCCCCTGTTTGCGGACGCCTCGCCAGCTCAGCTGCGCGCTGCGCTGATCCTTGAGGATGCCGCTGAGTTCGACGCCAATGGCGCGAGGTGATGGGCCAGGGCGACCGAGAACCTCGACCTCGCTGAGGTGTTGGCAACTCTGGAGTCGTGGCGCCAGATTGTGTGGCTGACGTCCGCGAACGGTCCTGCGGGCTACCGTCGGATTCTGGCCAAGGCTGAACACTTGCAGCACACCGGTGAGCTCCCCGCTGGTAGCGTGCCGTGGCGTCAGCTCAAAGCGGAGTTTGGGTCCGGAGTGAGCTACGAGCTCGGCGTCGATCCGGAACGGTGACCCGCTTTCATGCTCAGATCGTGTGCAGCTGTCGCCGTTGCGGTGGGGTCGGCGAGGTGCTGATCAGTGGCGGTGGTCAGGACCCGCTGCGTGATGCGCCGCCCGCAGGAATGCTAAACCACCAGCGTGTCCACCGAGCCAGTACGCTGCCCGGTGCACCGGAGGGCAGGGAGCACTCTTTACAGTGTCGCGGAATGCGGTTGGACCCGAACCGCAGGCTGGTCAGCGCAATGGCCGAGCGGGCCCACTCACTGGTCCCACCGGTCCGCACCGACCAGGCCGGGGTCGACGGCCAGCCGCCGGCGATGATCGACCCGGGTTGCGCCTGCTGCTAAACACGATGATGGCGCACGTGCTGACCCCTCCTCAGGCCGGCGGCCGGCTCGCCACGCCGGTCCCTGTACTGCGATGAGCCCGACCCGACCCGACCTTGGCGCCCTGATGGCCCTGGCGGCTCTGACGGCGGTGGCGGCGCTGCTCACCGGGTGCGCGGGGGGCCCGTCGATCGCACGAAAAACCACAGTGGTGCGTTCCGGCGACGCCACGCACACCGTGTCGGCCACCGGCGCGCTCTCCGGCGTGGCTCCGGACGGGGCGCTGGCCGTGGTGCCCTTCGCCGAGGCCGACGCGGCCGCACTGCGCCCCGGACAACCGGCTTCGGTCACCGTGGATGCGGTATCCGGCGCCCCGCGTCCCGGCCGGCTCCTCGCGATCGCGCCGAGCGCGGCGACGATCTCCGGGGTGACCGAGTACTACGTCACGGTCACCGTCGCCGACCGGGACATGGGGCTGCGCGACGGGCAGACCGCCCGGGTAGCGGTCACCACCGTGCTCGCACGTGACGTGCTGGTCGTGCCGAACGCCGCGGTGATCCGGGACCGCAGCGCGTTCTACGTGGACCTGGTGGGCCCGGGCGGCCAGGTTACCCGGACCAGGTTCAAACCCGGACCGGTCGGTGACGAGAACACCGCGGTTGTGTCGGGCCTGTCGGCCGGTCAGCGCGTGCTGCTGCCCTGACCTCGCGGTCGATCGGCCCCGGCGCTAGGCGAGGCCGCAGTCCTCGCACCCAAACTAAGACCCCAGTGCTGCTACCGGATGGGAGACAGGAGGCCAATCCTCCGCCGCGCGGTCTATCGACCACGGGCCGCAGGGCGCGCCCAACAGCGGGGCAGAACCGGCCACATGCACTGACCCATATTTGATATGCGGTGTTGAGGTAACGCCGGGTGTCGACGCAGCCTGCGATCGGGGCGGGATTTCGGCGTCGGCCGAGGGGTCGCCGCAGCAATACACCATGAACCATGCCCTGATCAGCAATCCGGACATGATTAACCCCGGCCAGATCATCGAGATGCCACAGCCCTCAAAGAGCGCCGCGTTACGTTAGTTCGTCCTGTCGCGACCCTCTTCGGGCAAAGTTCCGCGCCGCCGCCTGATGCCTCTTTCGATTCGTTTCTGGTGCGGGTAGCGATCGCGCGACGGGTAGGCAAGGCGGGTGATTCCTACAATCGTGCCAATGATCCCTATCATCAGCAGCACGCTGGTCAGCCCCAACGTGAAGACGAGAGTCTGCACTGTGATTATCCCGGTTATTGGTATCGAAGGGCTTGGATCGGGCGTAGCCCGGCGGCGCGGTAAGCCGGGTAGCCACCGGCGATGAGTCCAATCCCGAGGCTTACCGCAAAAGCTACCAGCACAGGCGGGACAGACAAGACAGGGCTGAAATCTGCCAGGGCACCGGAGGCTGGGTCGATGTTCGCTGCGATGGTGCGGATGATAAGGGACAATCCGATCCCCACTCCCATGCCGAGAAGTCCTCCGAGGCCAGCCAGCACGGTGGATTCCAGCAGGAACTGTTCCAGGATCGCGCGGCTGGTGGCGCCGATGGCTTTGCGGATGCCGATCTCGCGGGTTCGTTCGGTCACCGAGACCAGCATGATGTTCAACACACCAATCCCCCCGACCACCAGCGACAGCCCGGCCACGGCCGGGGTGAACAGCACCAGGATGGTCACGATCTGGTTGAAGCTGGCTAACCGCGACCCCAGAGATTGAATCTGGAAGTCCCGCATTTGGGGATTGGTGATGTGATGGCGAGCATCCAGGATGCTGTTGATTTCGGCCATGGCGGCGGGCACCTTGGCCTGCTGGGTGGCTTGCACGGTGATCTGGTTGACCTGGTCGCCGGTGCTGCCGATGCCCAGTCCGATGAGGTAGCGGCGGGCCGTTTCCAGCGGTACGACCGCGGTGTTGTCCTGTTGCTGACCGTAGCTGGCCATCACACCGATAACTCGCAACAGCACATGGTTGCTCTGGAGGGTCTGATCCAGCGCCGCGCTGGGGTCTCGACCGAACAAGGTGCGGGCGACGCTGGGCCCAGGACCACCACTTTGGCGCCCGAACTGGCCTGGCTTTCGTCAAAGAATGCCCCGGCTGTCAGAGCGCGGTTGTTGGTGGTTGCCCACTGGTCGGTAGTGCCGATGACGTAGCCGGATAGAAATTGCGCAGTGCCGGTCTGGATGGTGGTGCTGCCGGTGGAACCGGCGACAGCCGGGGTGACGGTGGCGATATCGGCTGCCCCCTGCAACGCCGTAACGTCGCCTCGGTCAGCGGCTGCGCAGTTGGCGCACCCGGAACGTCGGCAGTCTTGGGTACGATGGTGATGTTGTTGGAGATCGGTTCGATGCGCGCATCGACGGAGTTGCGCACCCCGAGGCCGCAGGCAGACAGCAAGACCACCGCCGAGACGCCGATGATCAGACCAAGCATGGTCAGCGCGGAACGGAGCTGGTGGGCACGCACCGCGCGCAGCGCGATCGCGAATGCCTCTTTAAGGCTCATCTCTTCACCTTCCGTCCACACCCTGAGTTGCCGGTCGCACACCATGAAGTAGCTGTTATGGGGCGCCACATGCAAGTAATCCAGGGAATCCCCAGTAAGTTCGCAGTGTGTTCCCACGTTGATCACAAGGGGCTCGATAAGTACTGCCTCCTGTGCCCAAAGATGGGCGCAACAACTTATCCGCTCCTATTTATGTCCTCGTGCCTGCGCGTTTGGTGTTGCGCGGACGGGGTGTCGATTGCCCCGTTGTCCGGGATGGTGAGCTTTGAGATGGGGCGGCCGTCTGCGGCGGCCTTCCCTTCGGGAGGGGGCGCAGTTTGCTGCGCGAGTGGCCGGGGACCAGCTGCGGTACTAGGCACAGAGGGCCCCGATCGAAGCAGTAGTGCTCCTAAGGCCGCCAGGGTACTGAGTCCGGTAGCAATCAGGAATAGGTCGTCGATACTGCGCACAAATGCTAGCTGTTGGGTCTGCTGGTAGAGAGCATAGATGCTTAGCCAATCGGGGACCGATGCGTCGCCGATATGGGGCGTAGGGGTAGTTGCAGGGACGAGAGCGGCGCGCCCGGCAAGTTGTTCGGCCCGCTGATTGGTCAGAATGGCGGTGAGCACAGCCAGGCCGATCGCGCCCGAGACGCGTTGTACCACATTGTTCAGCGCACTGGCGGCGTTAGTCCGGGTTAGTGGGATGACGGCGACTCCTCCGGTCAAAATGGGCATGAACGCAAGCCCCAGCCCGACGCCGAGCAGTGTCATCAACCACATGATGTGCTGACGAGGGGTGTCGACAGTGATGGTGTGGAGCAGGTAGGTGCTTACGGCCACAATTGATAGGCCGATCGTCGCTGGCCAGCGCGGTCCGATGCGGTCATAGATCCGACCCGCTAGCGGCATGAGCACCGCCATTACCGCTGCTTGCGGAAGCACGGTAAGCCCGGCGTTGAACGCACCCCATCCTTGAACGAGTTGAAGAACCTGCGGAATGTAAAACAAGATACCGTACATGACAGTCATCAGCACGGCGATCAGAATTAATGAGTTGGTATAGGCAAAGTAACGGAATATCCGAATATCCAACAAGGGATCAGCGACTTCGAGCTCGATCACCACGAACAATGCGAGGCTGAGGATGCTATAAGTGAACAGACCCAAGATCGGGTAAGAGGT
This sequence comes from Pseudonocardiaceae bacterium, assembly GCA_035640615.1. Lineage (GTDB taxonomy): Bacteria > Actinomycetota > Actinomycetes > Mycobacteriales > Pseudonocardiaceae. The sequence goes on along the minus strand of DASQVU010000172.1, from coordinate 17,975 downwards.
CCAGCCCCAGTTCTCACCCTCGGAGGTCGCCAGCAGCAGGGTGAACAATCCGCTGGCCACGGTGAGGAAGCCTAGGAGGTCAAAACGCCGTCCAGCCAGCCGGGGAAATTGGGGCAGCACTAATGTCGCGGCCAGCGCACCCAGGATCCCAATCGGTACGTTGATGTAGAAAATCAGCCGCCAGTTCGCATATTCCACGAGGTACCCGCCCAGCACGGGACCGATCCCGGGAGCGAACACGATCCCGAGCCCGTACAGACCCATGGCGGATCCCAACTGGTGGCGGGGGACGATCCGCAACAAAATGGCCAAGGTGATCACCGGCAGGATGCCACCGGGAACCGCTTGGAGGATCCGGAAGATCACCAAGCTGTTCAGATCTCCGGCAATCCCACACAGCGCCGATCCGCCGGCGAATGCCAGCAGCGCTAGATTGTAGAGCTGTTTTAACCCGATCCGATCCGCTAGCCATGCGGTGATCGGCACCACTACACCCAAGGTCAATGTATAACCGGTGACCACCCACTCCACGTCGTCGGTGGTGCCCCCAAACTCGTTCTGGATGGTGGGGATCGCCACATTAACGATGCTGGTGTCAAGTACCGACATGAACATCCCGATGATGAGCACCAGCAGCGGCAGCCCCCACCCTTGAGTGCCTTGGCTGGCGGACGCTGCACCGCCAGGTAGAGCTGGTGCCCTGGCGGGCGAACTCACCTGCAGCTCCAGAGAGTCCTTTGTCGCTCACCCTCCGACAATTCTGCTTGCTTCACGCAACTAACGTAACAGCTCCACACAATCCGGCAATGTGATGGATGTTTGCAGCAGGTCTGACACTGACTGCACAAATATCGTTACGGATCGTATAGAAATTGATCAATAGGTAACGGTCTGACATTGGTTGGCTGCGCTGAGGATCTGCTGGGATATATCCTCCAAGATGCCGTGGTCAGGTCTTGCGCCGACGTTCGTTCGCGTGTCCGGCGTGCTGCTCGCGGTAGGGTGATGGACACTTATGCTCACAAATACGTCCAGATAGTCGAAGACGGCCCCAGACGACAAACGTTTGGAGTGGTGAAGCCCAGGCGATTAGTCCTATCAATGAACAACTACAACTATGGTCCGAAGAATCTGTAGGTGCGGGGTTCAGAGACCCGCGTCGGCTCGATTTTGGCCATCCCCGGCAGCTGGTCGCCGGGGCAAGGGACGGCGGCTTACGAGATGATCCTGTGCAGACGGTGCTGCGGCTGGCGTCTTAAGCGGTGTTCGATCGTCATGCATCGTCGTGTCCTGACCCATCCACCGAGGCGAACCGAGGTGGACAGCGTCGCCAGGCGAGTAATGCGCTGGGGGCTCGCCGTCGGGCGCCGGTAGGCCCGCGGCGGTGAGCAAGTCATGGTTGACGTGGTCGATCTGCACTCTCCAGCGGCAGTGACCCAGGTAACCGCGCACCCCGTCAAGCCGGTCACTCCGCGGTGAGTTTTGTAGATGTCACATGTCCAGCCCGCCGTTGACGGCAAGCACGCTACCGGTGATGTAACCGGCGTCGTCGTCGACCAGAAACTGCACTGCCCGGGCGATTTCATATACTTTCCCCAGCCGTCCGACCGGAATGTCCTCGATGATGCGGTCAAGTGTTTTCTTCGGTACCTCGGCGACCATGTCGGTGTCGATGAACCCCGGCGCGACGCAGTTCACGGTGATGCCCTTGCGGGCGAGCTCTAAGGCGAGGCTTTTGGTAAAGCCAATTAGCCCGGCCTTGGAGGAGTCCACCCGTCCGTGCTGGGCCAAGACGTCTTGCACCACGCGCTGGCAGTCAGCCGGATTTCCGACGTTCCCCTGGTGCAGGGATACCGAATAGCCCTCGCCGGTCAGTTTGCCGGCTAGCTCGTCACCGGCCGTCCGGCTGCGTCTATAGCCGGCGGCCACGTGCGTCTCGGCGCTGGCCAGGCGGGTGGTGATCGCCGCGCCGATCCCCGAGCACCCCCGGTGACAATGGCGACCCGCTGCTCACTCTCCCTTCGACTTGTGTTGCTGTCGAAGACACCACAGACATCCCTGCTCCGCATGCCGAGGCTCACCAGGAGGCGTTTCGAGGCCTATACACGCGACTGCCAGGGTGGTCGGCGTCGAGCGCACTCTCAGGAGAGCCGCCGTACCCCCAGCCACCAGCGCAAGGAGTATCTCGTTGTGTGGGCCGGCGATGCGAACGGCGCCGACGCCATCGGCAGGGAGATCAGGGACAGCAGTCATTCTGTGGCGGTGTCGCAACGGGGTGTGCGGTCGACGGTGAGTGGGTTGCGTGGCCCTGCAGGCATGCCTCGGATGGTTGGCAGTCGTGCTGCTGCCTGTTTGCCCCGGCGTGGACCGCTGCGACCTCGATTCGTAGGAGTTCGGCAACGCGATCAACGATTTTGCGTGCCTCGTGCAGAGCCTCATGCGCTGCGTAGGAATGGTACGCGGAAATGAGGTTTCCGCCGTGGGCTGATGCGCGCCGCCAGACAATGATGTACTGCTCCGCCATTGCTAGTGTTATATGCGCCTGATTCAGCTCGGCAACAAGCGCGTCAGCCTGATCTAGGGATAGCGGGAAACAGGAATCGCGGTCGTCAAAATACATGCGAAAACATCTCCGAGTACGACGAGGTGTGATTGGTCAGGATTGCGGGCGACACGTCGCCCGATGACCGGGTCGACGTGTCGATGGCTGAGCTATAGAGCGGCTTGCCGATGGAGACAGCCTTGCCGGCCACCGCGGCGCAGCGCGTTGTATGCAATGGTCACAACCTTTCCGCGGCGCATAGCGGTGAGGCAGGGCCCGTCGTGATGACCGTATTGCACCTCATCCAGGCTTGCCGCGGTGGCGTTGTTGCCGGCCACGGTGAAGGGCCTGCCGTCGCGGCTGAGGGTGATCCCACACGACAGTCCGGACCCGATGGTATTTGCGGCGTAATGGCAAAGTTCATCCAAGAATTCAGTGAAGCTCGCTGTGTCGATCAGTAGTTGCTGAAGCTCGGTAGCGGCGGACGGTCCGAGGGGGCACTCTTCCATGGGATTGGCATCAGTTCGGTGCGATCGTCTCAGGCCACCGGCTACGACACCCTGGTGATCGTGCTATGTTCCGAGGGTTAGGCCTCTAGCCTGGCCGCGGACTCGCTGCGCAGACTCGGCCTGCACCGCGTCACCGACGTGATCGGAGGATTCCAAGCGTGGGCAGCTCAAGGCCTGCCGGTGCACCGACCCACCTAAAGACATGGCTATCGGCATTCGACCGCTGGTAGCCAACCGAGCCAATATGATCGTCGTGTCTGAACACTGCACCGGGGATGCAGTCTTCATCGTATTTACGGGTAAAGGCAAGGTGTTCGAACGTGATCGGCAGCTTCAGCAAGAGCGCGGACCACTTGATCCTACGAGCTTGCGGAGATAGGCAAGTTCGGGGCTAAGCTGCTGACCCGGGTCTTTGTGACCATCAGGAAGCGCGGCTGGCGAGATACTCAGCGAGGCTGATTGAACAACTCAGAGCTGCTTCGCGTTGTTCACGACACCAGTTGAGCTCAGTTGTTCGTTCACAGCGCAGGATGTTGCCGTCGGCATCATAGTGCATGACGATTGCAAACTCGCCAGGCTCGTCAGCGTCGAAATACCAAAAGTCTGGTCCTAAGTCCTTCAAGTGAGGGTAGAGGTCCAGGTCGACGATTCGGGTCTCTTCACCAACGGCCGTGGACTCAATGTAGCTGAAGATCTCGTACTGTAGATACTCCGACAGGGGGTGGCGTACCAGCCGTACACGGCTCCAAGATTTTCCGGCCATGGTTGAAGCAGCAATGCGGCGCAGCCATGCGCTTGTGCGGATGGAACGCTCCGGCCGTGGCAGGCCCTCACGAAGAGCTCGCAGCCACGCGTCTTCGGCGCTGACTGCATAACTCTGGAGCGTCTCTAGCCGAAAAGCGCTGGTCTGGAACGTGTCGAAGGCCGCATCGAACTCTTCGGGTGTCACGGCGCAACCCTCCCGCCGAGTTGATCTGGTGTGATTAGGCGAGACTGTGCCGGAGCTCATCGAGCATCGCAAGCGTGGCCAGGCGGGGATCCACCTGCTCGTTGTCTTCGACCGGATTGAGCCGGCCGATCGAACGCGGCTGAGCAGCGCACGGGCACCAACCGATGTCTTGAGACTGAACTCGCCGCGTACGCACGTCGCAAGGACGTTATTCGATCGATGATCTACTGGCCCGCACGTGAGGGCGAAGTAGTTTATGAGCGCGCTCGTGACAACCTGGCCGTGGCCGGTGCAGGCGGCTGAGGACCTCGCCACCGCGAGACGACTGGTCGACGATGGAGTCACCGCCGCGGTTGGCGGCGTTCCGCACGCACCTCGCGGCTGTAGCCGTCGGCATGACACCAACTCGGGCGATTGTTAAGCCGACACCTACGCACAACGTCTGGGGAGCTTGCTACGCGACCGAGGTGTCCTTGGCAGTGCGCGCAAGCCGCGCCGTAGCCCGGATGATCTCTTTGACGGCTTTGTGGCCACTGGCTTCGGCAGCCGCCGTGGGAAATCTCTCGAAGTAATAAGTGTGCACGGGGAACTCGGCTGCGCCAAAACTACTCTTGAATCTTCTCAGATCCTCGGTTTGGTATATGCCGAAATTGTAACTCTGCTGCTCGCGGGCGCATGCGTCCTCGATTGCGTAACGGTGCAAGAGTTCGTTCGCACCGGTGCCCCGCGAACGTTCCTTGTCCATCGCTCCACGCCAGTAGGTGGCCCGCGGTCCTCTCGTCAGGACGAGAATGCCAGCAAGAGGTTCGTCGCCACGCCACGCTATCCAGATGGTGCAGCTCTGGCCCATCTCGCGCGCTACTGTGGCGAATTTTTCCTGCGAATTGCGGCGCTGTGCAAGCCAGCGCATTGGCGTTAAGGGAAGCCCCCGCTCCTGGGCCCATCTATCGATGGAACTTTGGTACAATGTGTAAAATACAGGAACCAGCCGACCGGTGTTGTCGGACTCCACAACGACACCGCGCCGCTCCGCTTTCCTTGAATTGGATCTAACTTTACTTGTAAACCGTTTCGACCACACCGTGGAGAAACCGCCACGGAGATCGAGCACCTGTGCTATCCGGGTGGTGGAATAAATAGTATTCGGGGCTGCCGCTGCCCATACGTCGGCGTCGTCCCTACCCACCATGACTCGGGTTCGCAGTCCGGAATGGTGTCGAATCTTCTCGATCAGCGCTCGGGCCTGTCCGGGCGACACTGGTTCTCCTTCTCCTAGGAAACCACTCGACTCGGCGCCCAGGTCCCACCCGTGTGGCGGCGATTCGAATAGCTTCATAGAGGAAGCGATGCCCGTTCTTCGCAAACGCGGTAGGACAATCCGTCGACCGTCTTCTCCGCGGAACAGCACCGTCGCGTCTGAAAAGCCGCCCATACTACATATGCAGTCGATCCATTTTGGTGTCTTCGCGAGCGCGATGTTTTCGTCTTGGGAAACCAAGTACTCCCAGTCCGGACGCGCTTCTGCACCCTCTGCTTCAATGGATACGCGGTAGGCTTGAGAAATCACCAAGTGGCCCACCCTCTTCGTCCTGTTCATGCTGGCCATCAGTAGCTGGTAGCACCCACTGGATATGTGGTCTCGTACGTCTCAGCGGCTTGACGTTGATGTCGTAGCAGCGTTCAACGGGCCGTGAGCCGCGATGTTGCGGGCAGTCGCTGACTTCCCACCCCGCAGTAGCCGCTTTGCCATCGCCATGGCCTCACCGCCGACCGCGGACCTTCGGGACAGGTCATAGCAGGTGCGCAGCAACACCGAGGAGATCAGCTCTACCGCATGAGGATAGCGGTAAGGCTGGCCACCAAAGGACGCCTTGAACACGGTAGGTCCGGTCAACTGAGACATGAGGCTGCTGTCACCGCTCTTGATCATTTCCACCGCGTCCGCGGGTATGCCGCCGAAGTCGAAGGTGTGGTAACTGTTGGCCTTAGCCCAGAGGATTGCGTGCCAAATGACCGCCGCCGCGGCACCCGATTTCTTGACTGCGTCGTCACGTTGCATTCCCGCTAGCCGCGACGTGAGCGTACCTCCGCAGCTAGTGAACAGATGCGCTACCGCTGGAACGCCGTCCAACTCAGCGATGAAAATCTGGACACGACCGTGACGATCTAATTCCCGGTACAGCGTGTGAAGGTAGTCCAGCGACAGCGGATTGAAGTGTTGATGTGCTGCCGTACAGGCCAGCAGGTCGGCGACCAACCCTAGATCGCGCTCGCTGCCAAGCCGGACAGTGACGCCGCGATCGGCCCACGTCCTGGTGCGGCGACGATTGCTGGAGCTCAGTCCGCTGCGGATGTCCTCCACATCCTGGGTCAAGTCGATCCTGATCGAGGCAGCCGGAGCAATTCCGGCCACCGACTTACGAAAGCCAAGCCGCAATAAGTTGTCACTAATGTCATCAGCGCCGGTGGGGGGCTGGATGAACAGGCCGCCCAGCTGCCGGCGACCCAGGTCGGCCAGTGCGGTGCTCACCGCGTGCGCCACTGCGGCACGCCCTGTCCGAGTTGCGATCACCGGGCCGTGTGGAACATAGCCGACGATCCCGATGATGGGCAGCCGGCGCTGCAATATCAACGCGCCCCCGACCAACTGCCCGGTCCGGCGGGCCAGCAGATATCGCGGGTGGAAGCCGGCCTGCCAGCGCACGGCCGACCACGCCGATAGCTGCGCGACGTCGCTGCCTGGCGTGTGGCTGACCAGCTGATCCCAGAGGCGTATCAAGGCGGGATCAGGCCGGGTTACCAGCGTCACTGAGACGCCGCATGAGTTGTCGCTCATGGTTGATACTGGCCTTAACCAGCTGATCACAATTCGCTCCCTCATGGGCGGTCGCGCGGACGTTGAAAAACAGCCACATGGACTCTAGACGACGTATAGCCATTTCCACCGACGATATTAACGGGGGTACCGTTTAATATCGTTTCTTGTCAGCGTTGACCATCCCTAGCTTCCTTCGGAGCGCGGTGGTACGGACTAATACATCAGACGATGAGTAATCTGGGCCATCGCCACGTCGAGGTGCGTGCGTAAGCGAACGAGAACATGAGGCCGTTTGACCGCTTGTTTCCCGCCCAACTGCAGCCTAGCCCAACCGGCTGGCACCGCGGACGGGGTTATCTCACGCTCGTGAATGAGTATCTCACACATCTATAGTTGCTTCACGAGTGGAGCCTCACGCACATCGGCGATATTCTAGACGGCTTTGTCGCGATGGGATCAAGCCGCCGAAGGTCGAGACTCCGACCTGGGCGCGGGTCACTGTTCGTGTGTTGCGACGACCACCGCACTTGGCGTGGCCCGTAACGCCTCCTCTAACTCCTCGGCGAGGGGTCAGTGATTAGGTGGTTGGTCGGCTCGTCCAGTAACAGCACATCACACCGTTGCCCGATCGCATGGCCAGCGCCAGCCGGCGGCGCTGCCCGACCGGAAGCTGCCCAACCGGGAAGGTCAACGCACGACCGGCCAGCAGCGTGAGTTCGCTCAACGCAGGCTGCCGGGCGCCATAAATCGCTGCAGGCGTGCATGGATCGGCGAAGAAGACCTTCTGCTCCAACGGACCGACTCGAACACCTCCCCGCCGGGTCACGGTGCCCCGTTCGGGTACGAGGCGGCGCGATTCGAACCGGCCGGAGACGTCAACAGTGGCGGAGGCTTGCGCACTCGGTCGCGAGCCAGTTGATCTAGCCGTTGTCGGGCGTTGCGCACCCGCCGGGAGACCGGCTGGGGCACCCTGTCGGCCAGCCGGGGGTAGCCGAGCTTATTGTTATCCCGCGGCGGACGGTGGTGGTGATCTGCTGTGCCGTGACCTTCCCCGCATGCCGTAGGTGATCCAACTTGTGCTGTTCCAGCAGGCGGCGCTGTTCCCAGCGCACGACCAGGCCGGGTAGTTGCCGCAGGTGCCGTTCCAGAAAGCCGATCGCCTCTCAGTCGAGATGGTTGGTCGATTCGATTGAATAAGGAGCTCTGTATGGCGAAAAGCATTGATCTGATCGTGTATCCGGTGAAAGACGTGGAGAAAACCAAGCGCATCTTCACCCAATTTTTGGGCGTCGAGCCTTACGTGGACGGGCCGTATTACGTCGGCTACAAAGTTGGCACCAAAGAGGTGGGGCTGGATCCGAACGGAAAAGTCGGGCCAATTGGATACGTAGATGTCGATGACATCGAGGGCGAACTTGCTTCGCTGAAAGAGGCTGGTGCGGAAATTGTACATGAGCCAAGGGATGTCGGCGGGGGATTGTTGGTGGCTCAAATCAAGGACGCCGACGGCAATGTTCTCGGTCTCAGGAAGCAGGCATAATTCCGTCCGGCGTTTCTTGCAGCGTTACCAGGGCGTGACCGACGAAACCTGTCCGTCAATTGGCTGCCAGCGGCTTAGACGAAGGCCGACATTCCGGTGACAGCTCTGCCCACGATCAGTGACTGGACGGTATCGGTGCCTTCGTAGGTATAGACGGCTTCCATGTCGGCGTGGTGGCGAGCGACGTGGTGATCGAGCAGGATGCCGTTTCCGCCGAGGATGTCGCGAGCCATGGCACACACTCGCCGCGCGCCGGTTGCGGTGTTGAGCTTGGCCAGCGAAGCGTGCTCGAGCCCGACGCGGCCCTCGGCTTGGAGCTGAGCCATGCGAAGGCAGATCAGTTGCATGCCGGTGATGTCGGCCACCATGTGCGAGAGCTTGTCTTGGATCAGCTGGAACCCGGCAATGCGCCGGCCGAATTGTTTACGCTGTTTGGCGTAAGCCAATGCGCATTCGTAGGCGGCGATTGCGTGGCCGAGCGCCTCCCAGGCGACAGTCTGCCGACTCTTCGTCAGGCAGCGGCTGGTGTCGGCGAACGTCCGCGAATTAGCCAGCCGGTTGTCGGCTGGGACGCGCACATTCTCGAGCCGGATGTCGGCCTGCCACAGCGCCCGGTTGCTGGTCTTGCCGGTGATGACCGCCGCGTGGTAGCCGATCGGGTCGTGCTCAGCGCGATCGATGACGAAGCCGCCGACGTCGCCGTGGCCGTCCTCGTCCCGCGCCCATACCAGCACCAGCTCCGCGATGGTGCCATTACCGATCCAGCGCTTGGCCCCGTTGAGCACCCAGTAGTCGCCGGCTCGGCGGGCGCGGGTCTCCAACCGGACCGCGTCGGAGCCGTGCTCGGGCTCGGTCAATGCGAATGCACCCAACTTCTCGCAGCGCGCCATGGCCGGCAGCCACTGCTGCTTCTGCTCCTCAGAGCCGAGCAGGTCGATCGAGGACATGACTAGCCCGCTGTGCACCCCGTTGAAGGTGCTGAAGCTGCCGTCACCGCGGGCCAGCTCCAGAGCGACCAGGCCGTCTGCCACCGGGCTCATTCCGGGGCAGCCGTAGTTACGGATAGTCCCGCCTGCCACAGCGAGTTCGGCATAGTGTGGCACCAGCGTGCGCGGGAACTCGCCACGTTCCCAGTAGTCATTGGCCACCGGGATCAGCTGCTCATCGGAGAAGGCACGCACCCGATCTCGGATCGACAACTCCTCGGCAGTGAGCAGGTCGTCCATAGCGAAGAAATCTGTGCCTTGGGATCGCGCCAGCTCATCGGTGTTTTGGCTCAGTGTGGCCACCTCCTCCATTGTTGTCCCCCGATGTCCATAGTGAATTGAGAGGAAGGGCGTCGCTCGGTCCGAATCGCGCGTTGGCCAGAACCGCGTACTCCGGTGAAACTACCCGGTGCTGGTCCGTTCCTTCTCGCGAAGCTCGAACTTCTGCACTTTACCGGTGGATGTCTTGGGTAGCTCGTCGATGACCTCGACAATTTTCGGCGCCTTGTACCGGGCGATCTTGGTTTTGACGTGCTGGATGAGCTCATCCTCCTCCACCTGCCCGCCCTGACGCAGCACCACGAACGCCTTGGGCGCCTCGCCCCACTTCTCGTCCGGGATACCGATCACTGCCGCCTCAAGCACGGCGGGGTGGGACAGCAGCGCCTGCTCGACTTCGATGGTGGAAATGTTTTCTCCCCCGGAGACGACGACATCCTTCGCTCGATCCCGCACTTCGATGTAACCGTCGGGGTGCATCACTCCCAGGTCTCCGGAGTGGAACCAACCGCCCGCGAAGGCTTTCTCGGTGCCCTCCGGGTCCTTGAAGTAGCCGGCCATCACGTTGTTGCCGCGCATCACGATCTCGCCCATCGTCTCGCCGTCGGCCGGCACGTCGGCCATCTGCTCGTCGACCACCCGCAGCCAGTCGGCCTGCACCATGCCTACGCCCTGGCGGGCCTGCAGCTTCGCCCGCTCCTCGGCGTCCAGCTCGGCCCAGCTCGGCTGCCACTGGCACACCGAGTACGGGCCGTAGGTCTCGGTGAGGCCATAGACGTGCACGATCCGGAACCCCATCTTTTCCATCTGCAGGATGGTGCTGGGACTGGGCGGCGCACCGGCCGTAGTGACCACGAGCTGGTAGTCCAGGTGCTCTGCCTGCTCGGCGTTCATGACCATCGTGACCACGGTGGGCGCTCCGTTGAGGTGGGTGACCCGCTCCTGCTTGATCAGCTTCCAGATAACGTCACCGCGGACCTCACGCAGGCACACATGGGTGCCGCCGATCGCGGTCACCGCCCACGGGGTGCACCAGCCGTTGCAGTGGAACATGGGCAAGGTCCACAGATAAACGCTCTCAGGGGTATGCGCCGAATGGATAATTTCGCCAAGGGCGTTGAGGTAGGCACCCCGGTGGGTGTACATCACGCCCTTGGGCTGGCCGGTGGTCCCCGAGGTGTAGTTGATCGAAATTGTGCTGTTCTCGTCGTCCACCGCCCAGGGCAGCGGCTCGTCCGACCCGCGGTCAAGGAAGTCCGGGTAGGACAGCTGGCTGCTCTCGGTGTTCTCCGGCCCGACCGGATCGCGCACGGTGATGATTTCGGCGACGGTCTTCAGCTTGTCGACCAGCGGCGCCACCGTCGAGTACAGCGCGGCGTCGACCACCAGCAACTTGGACCCGGAGTGGTCGAGAATGTAGCGGACCTCCTCGCTGGACAGCCGAGTGTTAATCGCTACCAAGACTGCGCCGGCCAGCGGCACCGCGAAGTGTGCCACCAACATCTCCGGCAGATTGGGCAGAAGATAGGCCACCCGGTCACCAGGCTGCACGCCCGAGGCCCGCAGGGCCCGGGCGACCCGAGTGGTCTGCGCGGCGAAGTCCGCATAGCTCACCCGCCGCTCGGCGTACACCACAGCATCCTTGTCCGGATAGACCTCCGCCGATCGACGTAAGAATGCCAGCGGTGTCAGGGGGGTGTAGGCGACGACGCTCATGACAATGGGCCTCCCAGGGCTGCCGCGCGCTCTGCCATGATTCTGACCCACCGACCAGCTGCATATCAACAATCACAGAGCGAAACAAGACTTGATACAAGTCGCCGGCCAACGCTGCCTCGGCCTTGTCAACACGTGCTCGTGTACACCTATAACACCCAGCCAGTGTGACACTGGCCGGCGCGCTAATCCTCATCGGGATCATGTTGGTGTGGAATCCGGTCGGCAATGTGACGACGCTTTGCAGGTCTAACCACCGTTAGAGAAAGACGGGACGGTCTCTCCGTTAAACGTTTTTCATTACTGCGGATAAAGGTGTGACAAATGTCGACCAGGGCTCTACGGTGCACAGGCATGGATCATATGGAACAACTACACCGCGCCCGGTCGGAGTTCGAGCGGCGGGTGAGCGAGGTCCGGAGTGAGCACATGGCGCTGCCGACGCCCTGTTCGGAGTGGACGGTGCGCCAACTGCTGGCACACGTCATCGGTGGAGACTACGCCTACATCGAACTTCTCCACGGCGGTAGCGCTGAGCAGGCCTTTTTCCTTCCCACTAACTACGAGGTCGGGAATTACCCGCTTGAACAGTTCCAGCGCAGCGCGGCAGAGCTGATCGCCGCCTTCAGTGAGTCCGGCGCCTTGGACCGCACGGTCCAGCACCCAATAGGTGAGCTGCCGGCGATGCGGCTGCTCGGCATGCGGGTCAGTGAGTGGACAATCCATGGGTGGGACCTTGCCCGCCCTCTGGACCTTGATGACTCGCTGGACGCCGAACTCATCGAATCGATCTACGCGCGGATGGCCCCCCGAGTGAAAACCCTGGCGGCCACTGGGTACTTCCTGCCGCCGGCAGGGCTTTCCGACACCGCGCCCGTCCAGGACAGGCTGCTTGACCTGCTCGGCCGCCACCCATCATCTCCACCCGCTAGCTACTCGGAACGTGCTTGAGCGCAGGAGAGGTCGAGTGTCACGGGCACAGCCCGGCTAGCGACGTATCGGTGAAACCGAGGTGCACCGCTGGCACCCGGCGCGGTCACGCCAGGCACCACCCAGGGAACCAGCGGCGCGGGGAAGGATCCGGGAAGGGACAGCTCTTACGATCCGGTGATATCAACCGCCCCGAATTAAGGAGTTAGACCGTGGCCATCCCAGCGACCATGCCCGCCATCACACATGTCGCCGTGACCGTGACCAACCTCGCCGTCAGTGAGGAGTGGTATACCCGGGTGCTGGGCGCCAAGCCAGTTCTCGACGAGGACACCGGCCCGTTCCGGCATGTCGTTTACAAGCTCGGCGACACGCTGCTCGGATTGCATCAGTTCCCCGATCTCGCTAGTGACGAGCCTTTCGACGAACGCAGACCGGGTCTCGATCACATTGCTTTCGGCTGCGCGAGCCGCGACGAGCTGGTGGAGTGGAGCGCCCGCCTCGACGAGCTCGGCATCGCCCACGGCGACATCATCGATGCGGGATACGGATCCGGGCTGTCATTTCGTGATCCGGACAACATCGCTCTGGAGCTGTTCGCCCCGCCGGCTTAAGCAGCCGGCGGCCAGGTCAATATTCCGCGGCGGCGCGGCGGCACCGTTCGGCGTCGATCGGTTGGCCTGCGGCGTGGAACTTTCCCGCGGCGGCGTGCATCCGCTCGCGCGCCGTCGCGGAGTCGCCGCTGGCGGCCGCGACCGCGGCCTGTGCCTCGGCGATACCGGCCTCCCAAGAGGTCCCCTGCCACAACACCGCTGAGCGTTGCGCCAGGTCCAGCAGCCGCTGCGCATTAGGCAGATCACCAGCTCGGGCACACGCGATGGACGCAGGCACGGACAGCATGATTGAACAGAAGGTGCAGTAGTCATCCCAGCCAAGCATTGCTTCGGCTCGATCAATGATGGTGCGAGCCTCGAGCGGGTCCGTGGCGGCGACGATCATCGTGCCGAAGATGCGGTGCAGGAGATGCTTGGCGAGCATCGACGCGCGAGCCAAGGGGAGCGCGTCCTGGAGCAGTCGGATGGCCGTTTCGCCATCTCCTTCGGCGATGCGTACTTCGGCGAGTCGCTGCAAGGAATGTGCCTCACCTGCGGGGCACTCGATCGCCCGGTGCAGGTCGCGCGCCTGGGCAAGTTCGGCCGCGGCGAGTCCAAGATCACCCGAGAGGAGGGCGGCTTCGCCGATCAACGCCGACGCAAAGGCCTCGGCGCGCACCGCACCGCTGCGCCTGGCTGTCGCCTGCAGGTCGCGGGCGAGGTCGATCACGTCCGCGTAGGGAGTCGGCCCGTAGAGCATGTACTCGGCCGCGCACAGGTAGCCGTCGAAAACGGTGTTGGCGATCTCCGGGCTATCCCGCGTCCGGCGCAGCTCCAAACGCATCCGATCGAACCAGCTACCCGAGCGATGCGCCAGCAACGCTTGCAGGGTGATCAAATCGAGCACCATCCAGGTGCGCTCGCCCGCAAGAACCAGACGCTGCGCTTCGTCGGCCGCCGCCTGGGCCGTCCCGAAATCGGCCGTGAAGAACGCGCACTTGCCGCGGGCCAGCAGGATGTCGGCATCGTCACTGCCACCATCGGTGTCGAGCCCGTCGAGGACGGCGGCTGCGGTGTCGACATCGCCCGACATCACCGCGCAGCGCGCTAGCCGTACCCGCAGCCGCCGGACCAGGGACGGGTCAGCCGTGTCGAGTGCCGCCCGGTAGGCGGATATCGCCATCGGGTCACCGAGCGCGTTGAGCAGGTCGCCGCGCAGCGACAGCGCTGCGGCTCGCTGTGCCCCGGTGACGTGCGGCCGGATGGCGTCGACCAGGGCCAGCGCGTCCCGGTATGCGCCAACGGCCGCTTCGGTCTCGGCGGCGCGTAACACGTACGGCACGGCGTCCGCAGCTGCACCGGAGGAGAGCAGGTGATGGCCGATGCGTGCCGCTGACGCGCCGAGTTCGATGAGGCGGCGGGCGGCATCGCGGTGGATCCTGCGCCGCCGGTGGGGCGGCAAAGCCTCCAGGAGCGCGTTGCGCACGATGCTGTGCCTGAATCGATAGCCGGAGCTGGCAGGTTCGACGATCAGCGCAGCAACGGCGGCGTCCAGATGGTCGAATGCTGCGCCTTCGGGCAGCCCGGACAGGGCGACGAACTCGTCGGTGTCGAACGACGACCCGACGATGGCCACGCGTTGCAGCACGTCGCGTGTCGCCGGTGGGACGCCTCCGATCATGCTGGCATCCAGCGGCAGCAGCCGTTGCGGCTCGCTGGCCGCCCGCCGGGCGAGCTCGATCACTGCGAAAGGGATACCTCCACTGAGAACGGCGATGTGTTCGACCTGCTCGGGCGAGGGCTGCGCAACGTGGCGGCGGACGAGGACAGCGACGTCGGCGGTGCAGAGCGGGCCAAGCTCGAGCTCGACGGCTTGATGCCGGTCGAGCAGGCTCTGGCGGGTCTGGGCCAGCGTGCCGGACATCGGAGCCGGTCTATGCGTGAACACCATGCAGACCCGCTGGTCGTGCGCCGAGCGTGCGATGTAGTGCAACAGGCGCAGGCTGGCGTCGTCAGCGTCGTGGAGGTCGTCGACGGTGAGTAGCAGCCCCCTGGTGGCCGATGCCTGGCGGACCAGTTCGGCCGCGGCCAGATACAGCCGCTGGTGCGAGCTTGCGCCGGTCCACGACATCTCGGTCCCGGCCAAGGCACGGTTGATTTCTTCTCGATGCTGTTCAGGAAGTTTATCGAGCAGTGCCGGTTCGTGCCGGCACACGTTGGCGAGCGCTTCGATGACGGGCGCGTACGGCCATCCGCCCTCGACCGGCGCCGACGACGCGTGACCGACACAGAAACTCAATTTCTTGGCTTGCGCCTGGACGGCGGCGACCAAAGATGACTTGCCGACTCCAGGAGCGCCAGTGACGATCAGTGTCCGGCTGCGCCCGGCCGCCGAGTCGAGCAGCGCCCGTTCGACGATCGACAGCTCGCGATCGCGGCCGAGCAATGAGCCGTCCCGGTGGTCCCGGTGAGCAGTGCTGCCGGGCTCGGCGATGAGGCGGTTACGCAGTGCCGTCGCATCACGGCCTGGAGCAACACCCAGCTCGTGGCGCAATGCCCGGGTCATGCGTTCGAACTGGCGCAAGGCCGCATGGCGGTCGCCGTTGGCCGCGTAGCGCCGCATTAGAGCCAGATGAGCGCGCTCATCGCTTGCATCGAGCTCGACCACCGTTTCCCAGCGTTCATCGAGGCGTAGCAGGTCGAGATAGCGCGGCCGCAGCTGCTCGCGGCGCTCCTGGACCCACCCCTCGTACCTGTCCTGGGGCAGCAGCTCGCCGCCGTAAACCAACAGCGCCTGGCGGGCAGTGCCGGCATCCTCTCTGACCAGCGCGCGGCGGGCGAGGTCCTCAAACTGCTCGACGTCGACAGTCGTGTTGGCGTCGGGGCAGAGCAGGACGTTGTCACCACGCAGTACCACCGCGTTCGGCACGTTGATGGCTCGCCTGGCGAAATGCGCCGCCTTGTGCAGCTTCGGCACGGCATCCTCGATCGTGTCATCGGGCCACACGAGATCGATAAGCTGCTCGCGGTGCAGCCACCTGCCGGGAGCCATGGCAAGCGCCTTCACCAGTGCCGCCGCGTGCCGGCGCCTCCAGCTGCTCGCGGCGACCGGGACGGCGTCGACCGTGACCTCGAAGTGGCCGAGCATTGCGATATGGACCGCTGGCATGTCACGGGCACCTCCCGTCGCCTCGCCGGCCAGTGGCAAGCAGCTGACACGACGATGACCGGAGAAAGCTTAGGGTGGAAAGGGGCAGGGGTGTGACATGCGTTATCGGCAGCTGGGTGAGTCCGGCCTTACGGTGTCGGTAGTTGGTCTCGGCGGGAACAACTTCGGTAGCCGTATCGGCGCCGCGGAAACGCGTGGTGTCGTCGATGCTGCCATCGACTGCGGTGTGACGCTCGTAGACACCGCTGATCTCTATGGAAACCGGGGTGGATCAGAGGAGCTTTTGGGTCAGGTGCTGGCAGGCCGGCGCGAGCAGGTCGTGCTGGCGACGAAATTCGGCGCTGACATGGGCGATGGGACCGTGGCGCGCGGGTCTCGCAAGTACATACGGCGTGCGGTGGAGGGCAGCTTACGCCGCTTGCGAACCGATTACATCGATCTTTACCAGTACCATATGCCGGATGGCGTTACTCCGCTTGAGGAAACCTTGGCGGTGCTTGGTGATCTCGTCACGGAGGGCAAAGTCCGGTACATCGGATCATCCAATTTCTCCGGATGGCAGATCGCGGATGCCGATTGGATCGCCAAGGCACATCACCAGGTCCGGCTCATCTCGGCGCAAAATCACTACAGCTTGCTGCACCGTGACGCGGAGCTGGAAGTCATCCCGTCGTGTGTCCATCGCGGTGTAGGCGTCTTGCCGTATTTTCCTCTAGCGAATGGGCTGCTCACCGGCAAGTACCGGCGCGGGCAGGCGGCACCTGGTGGGACGCGCCTGGCTGGGCGTGAATCGGCGTTCAGTGATGACGTGTTCGATAAGGTGGAGGCATTGGAGCGGTTCGGTGAAAAGCATGGGCGCTCGCTGCTGGAAGTGGCCATCGCCGGTTTAGCGGCGATGCCCGCCATCGCCTCTGTGATCGCCGGGGCGATGAAACCTGAACAAGTACGAGCTAACGCCGCCGCCGGTGAGTGGGAATTGTCGCCGGACGAACTCGCCAGGCTTCATGCGGCACTTTAAGTCCTCGAGTCATCGTGACCGTGGTAGCGGACGGTCAGCCGCACCTATCGTCGGCCACGGTCGTCCGTGCCCGGGCCGGCGTGCTCCCCAGCACGCTGCTGACGTTATCCCTCTCACCGCGTTCTGGATGCAGACTGCAGTTTTTCGGGCCAAGATAACCGCAGTCTGCATCCAGGACGCGGTGCCGGCGACGCCAGCAACGGGTGGGAGGGGCGGGCATGGAGATCGGATACACCCTGATGACCGAGCAGTCCGGGCCGGTCGATCTGGTGCAGTACGCGGTGGCCGCCGAGCAGGCCGGTTTCGCGTTCGAGGTCTGCAGTGATCATTACTTCCCCTGGCTGGACGCGCAGGGCCATGCACCGAACGCCTGGGCCGTGCTCGGCGCCGTGGCTCACGCCACCGAGCGCGTCGAGCTCATGACCTATGTGACCTGCCCGATCATGCGGTACCACCCCACCGTAGTGGCGCAACAAGCGGCGACCGTAGGGCTGCTGTCCGGTGACCGGTTCACCCTAGGCCTCGGATCTGGGGAGAATCTCAACGAACACGTGGTCGGGCGCGGCTGGCCATCGGTTACGGTGCGCCACGGAATGTTCGTCGAGGCGTTGCAGATCATCAACGCGTTGCTCGACGGTGGTTACCTGACCCGGCACGGCGAGTACTACCAGGTCGATTCGGCGAAGTTGTGGGACTTGCCGCAGCGGCGGGTGCCGGTCGCGGTGGCGGTGTCGGGCGCCGAGTCGTGCAACTTGTTCGCCCCGCTGGCTGACCACATGATCGCCGTGGAACCGAACGCCGAGTTGGCCACGATGTGGGATGCCGCGCGGCCCGGACGACGCCCCAGCCGCCGGATCGGCCAGTTGCCGATCTGCTTCGACCCTGATCGCGAGGCCGCGATTGCCCGGGCGCATGAGCAGTTCCGC
>DASQVU010000171.1:0-3287 GCA_035640615.1 Pseudonocardiaceae bacterium | reverse complement strand
GCATCTGTCCGCTCATCCCCAGATGAACCAGCAGTGCCTGCTCATCACCCAGATCCAGCCAGAGGTACTTGCCGCGGCGCCGGGCGGCGCGGATCTGCCGGCCGGCCAGCCGGCAGGCGAAATCAAGCTCGCCGGCGAGGTGACGGCGGACCGAGCGGGGGTGGCGCACCTCGACAGCGGTCACCGTGCGCCCGGTGACGTGTTCGGCGAGGCCGAGCCGGACGACCTCGACCTCGGGCAGTTCCGGCACGGTGTGCTACCCGGCCGGCGGGGCACTCCCGCTGGCCAGCTCGGACAGCGAGCGCCAAGCAGCCTCAGCGGCCCGCTGCTCGGCTTCTTTCTTGGTCCGTCCCTGCCCGGATCCCCGCTCGATGCCGGCTACCACCGCGGTGGCGGTGAACTCTTTGAGATGGTCGGGCCCGTCCTCGGTGATCCGGTACTCCGGCACTCCCAGGTCGCGGCTCGCGGTGAGTTCCTGCAGGCTGGTCTTCCAGTCCAAGCCGGCACCCAGCAGCGGAGCCATCACCAGCAGCGGGTCGAACAGCCGGTGCACCATGTCGCGGGCGACGTCGATGCCGTGCTGCAGGTACACCGCGCCGATCAGTGCCTCGGTCGTGTCGGCCAGGATGCTGGACTTGTTCCGGCCCCCGGTGAGCTCCTCGCCCCGGCCCAGCAGCAGGTACGTCCCCAAACCATCTGGACCGAGTCCCCGGGCAACTCCGGCCAGCGCATGCATGTTCACCACGCTGGCGCGCAGCTTGGCGAGTTGCCCCTCGGGCAGGTGGGGATGGGTACGGAAGAGGTGGTCGGTGACGACCACCCCGAGCACCGCGTCGCCGAGGAACTCCAAGCGCTCGTTCGGTTCCAAACCACCGCTTTCGTAAGCGTAAGAACGGTGGGTGAGGGCGAGCGTGAGCAGCTCGGCGTCGATCTCAACGCCGAGAGCGGTCAACAGTGGGGTCAGATCTGCTGGATGGCCCCGTGATGGACGGTTACCCAAGATAGGTCGCGTAGCGTGTTCAAGCCGGCCGGTTGATCTGACGACCGTCGTACCGTCCGCAATAAGGGCACAGCACGTGCGGCGGCTTCGGCCGCCGGCAGGCACGGTTGGAGCACTCCGCGAGAGTGGGGACGGTGGTTTTCCACTGGGCCCGCCGCGAGCGGGTGTTCGACCGCGACATCCTGCGCTTGGGGACGGCCACGTTACTCGTTCTCCTCTTCGATTCCACGCACCCGCTGCTTTAGTGCAGCCCAGCGCGGATCCATTGTCTCATGCCGGTGATCCGCACCGAGTTCCGCCCGCTTATCACCGCATTCCGGGCATAAGCCCAGGCAGTCTTCCCGGCACAGCGGAGCCTGCGGCAGCGCTAACAGCACAGCATCACGAACCACCGGCTCGAGGTCAATCAAGCCATCGACGACCCGGCTGACCTCGTCAGGATCGGTGGTGCCGTCGGTTGCGGTGTCCGGATAGGCGAACAGCTCGATCAGCTCGGCCTCAAGCCGGTCGGTCAGCAGATCCAGGCACCGGGAGCACTGCCCGCTAACCGTTGCCGATGCCGTGCCAGAGACCAGCACGCCTTCCACCACCGACTCCAGCCGCACGTCAAGCACGATGGGGTTGCCCGCCGGAATCCCTATCGCCGCGATGCCCAGCCCGGCCGGCAGCTCGACTTCCCGGTGGTATCGGCGCATCGCCCCGGCACGCCTGCCCAAGTGCCGGGTATCAATCACCCAGGGGGCGGACGGATCGGGTCGAGCGGGAGCGGTATTGCGTGGCATCACAATGCAGGGTAGGCCTACCGGTGTCAGCCGAGATATCCGCTGGTCCCCGCGGGTACCGATGCGGCGTGTTGGGCACGGCCGCGTCCCAGCGTGCGCAGGGTCCGGTTGAGCAGCTCCTCGAACTCCGCGAGGGTGGTCTGGACATAGGCGTCGCATTCCGAGCGCAGCCGGTGCACCTCGGTGTTCGCCTCGTCGAGGATCCGGGTCGCCTCAGCCCGGGCGGCCTGCACGACCTGGGTTTTGTCCACTAACCGGGCCTGCTCGGCACGGCCGTCGGCGACCGCCCGCTCGTAGGACGCTCTCCCGGCTGCGGTCATCCGCTCGGCTTCGGCCTCGGCGCGCCCGGTGAGCTCCTCGTATTCCCGGCGTCCGGTGGCCTCCAAGCGATCCGCCTCGGCCTTCGCCCCGGCCACCAGCGATTCCGCCTTGGCGCGTGCCTCGGCGACCAGCCGCTCGGCTTCTTCACGGGCGGCAGCCGCTGCCTGCTCCGCCTCGGCACGAGCGTCCTCGCGGTGGCGCTGCGCCTCCTGCCGCGCCGTGTCGACCAGCTCGTCGCGATGGTCCAGGACGTCCTGAGCGTCATCGAACTCGGCGGGGATCGCGTCCCGAATATCGTCGAGTAATTCGAGCACGTCGCCGCGGGGCACGATGCAGCTGGAGGTCATCGGTACTCCTCTGGCCTCCTCCACGGTGGTCACGAGCTCATCGAGGGCCTCGAAAACCCGGAACACCCGCCCCTGGAGCTGATCACCGTCCATAACCGACATTTTGACCGGTAAGCCAGCTCAGATGCAGCAACATCCGCTAGTCGGCGTGTCCGTTCCCGGAGCCGGCCCTTACGATCGCCCACCGGCAAGCCGGCTGATCAGCCGCTGGTGCACGATGGACGGCAGCAGGTGGCCGACGTCACCGCCGTAGGTGGCGACCTCCTTGACCACCGAACTGGACAGAAAGCTGTAATTCGGCTTGCTCGGCAGGAACATCGTGTCCACTCCGGACAGCTGGTAATTCAGCTGAGCCATCTGCAGCTCGTAGTCGAAATCGCTGACTGCGCGCAGCCCCTTCACGATCGTCGTGATTCCGTTGGCTGTGCAATAGTCCACGAGCAGCCCGTGCCACGAATCGACGCGGACGCCCGAGAGGTGTTCGGTAATCTCCTTCAACATCGCCATGCGGTCGGACACTTCGAACAAGCACTTCTTGGCCTTATTGATCATGACGGCGACGACGACCTCGTCGAATTGCCTGGCGGCTCGCTCGATGATATCGAGATGCCCATTGGTAGCGGGATCGTAAGAGCCAGGACATACCGCGCGCCTCATGGCGCGAAACCGTAGTACACGGCGGTATCGCCATACCGCCGATTGGTGAGTTCGACCACACCGGCCGGCCAGACCGGCGGCTGCGCCCGAGCCGCGCGTTCCACGACGATCAGCGCCGCAGGAGCCAACCAACCGCCGCTGACCAGCGCACCCAACATGCCACCGACAGCAGGCTCATCC
>DASQVU010000170.1:0-5188 GCA_035640615.1 Pseudonocardiaceae bacterium | reverse complement strand
CACGTTACAACCAGGCGTCGACAGGGTAGACCAGGGCCAAATTTGCAGAATGGTGCAACTCGTGTCTGTGGAGGAACCATGGCTGATCGGGCAGCTATCGAGGAACGCTCAACGGGTGGGGCGGTCGCGACCTCAGCTCGTGCCGGGGCAGCCGCCAAAGTGGACGACAATGGGCAAGCACAAAACGTCAGCGCGTTGGCCGGGTTTCGGCTGCCGTGGCCGCAGGGCTTAGACATCAATCCGACGCGGATGTTGTGGTGGGGTGGTCTGGCCGCACTGGCAGCTATCGAGATTATCGAATGGCCGGTCGCGTTGGTCGTCGGTGCCGGCAGCTTCGTCGCCGAACGGCTGGCCCGCCAGAATGCGCAAACGCCAGCACAGCGCTCATAGGTGCCGTTGTGGGGCTTGATCACGATCAGAGAAGCCCGCACGCACCCGAACCTACCGTCGTGGCCTACGTCTTGGTGCGCCAAAGGGCCAGGGTACGGCCAGGGTGTTCGACAGGCGCGATCGGCTCTCACCTGGGCACACCGTGGGTGCAGTAACGGTCCAGGTGGCACCGGCAGGGGGCGAGCGGCAGCAACAGGACAGGAGCCCGATCGTGAAACCTGAGGTTGTGGTAGTGCCCGTCGCTGACGATGTCGACGCGCCCCGGGCTGGGCTGCCCGGCCGCGGCGCACCGGTCAGCGAGGTGTTCCACCATGCCGGCACGGCCCCGCGGGCCCCCGGCCCTGCCAGCCATGGAGGCAGCGCATGACCGGGAAGGACTACGACGTCATCGTCATCGGTGCCGGCTCGCCCGGCGAGCACTGCGCCGGTGAGTTGGCCGACGGCGGCTTGCGGGTCGCGGTGGTCGAACGGGAGCTGGCCGGGGGCGAGTGCTCGTACTGGGCGTGCATCCCGTCCAAGACCCTGTTGCGCCCCGGTGAGGCTGTGCAAGCTGCGCGCGATGTGGAGGCCACCGCGCAGGTCGATCTGCAGGCAGCGTTGGCCTGGCGTGACTTCATGGTTTCGGACTACTCAGACGCAAGCCAGCAAGCCTGGTTGGAGAGCAAAGGCATCGACCTACTGCGCGGGACGGGAAAGCTCGCCGGGCCCGGCGTGGTCGAGGTCGACGGCGTGCGCCATACCGCGCGGCACGTGGTCGTGGCAACCGGCTCGGATCCGGTCGTGCCGCCCGTCCCGGGCCTGCGTGAGCTGGCGGGCGTGTGGACCAACCGCGAGGTGACCGGCCTGAAGGCCATCCCGCGCCGGCTGCTGATTCTCGGCGGCGGACCGGTGGGCGTCGAGATGGCCCAGGCCGTGCGCCGCTTGGGCGCCGACGTCGTCCTCGTTGAGGGCGCCGGGCATGTGCTCGCCCGCGAGCCAGCGCTGCTAGGCGAGGCACTCGGCGAGGTGCTACGCCGGGACGGCATCGAGGTGATCCTGGCGGTGCCCGCCGCCGCCGCGCGGCGCGACGGCCCAGACTACGTGCTCACCCTCGACGATGGCCGCGAGCTGCGCGGTGACCGGCTGCTCGTGGCCACGGGCAGACGTCCGCGGGTGCCCGCGGGCCTGGACATCGTAGGCGTCACCGCCGGCCCGAAGGGCATCCCGGTCGACGCGCGGCTGCGCGCAGGCGGCGAGCGCCTCTGGGCGATCGGCGACGTAACCGGCGTGCGACTGCTGACCCATGTTGGCAAGTACCAGGGCGAGGTCGTCGCCGCGAACATCCTCGGCGAGCCGCGTGAGGCGCACTACGAAGCCGTGCCCGACGTGGTCTACACCGACCCGCAAGCGGCCGCGGTCGGCGCGACCGAGGCCCTGTTCAGCGCCACCGTGCCGGTGTCCGAGGTGGCCAAGACGGCGACTTACACCCATGCTTATGCCCAGTCCAACGGCTTCTTGACCTTGCTCAGCGACGGTCAGTATCTGACCGGCGCCTACGCGCTGGGCCCCGAGGCCGGCGAGTGGCTGCAACAGGCCACGCTAGCCATCCGGGCCCGCGTGCCGCTGCCGGTGCTGCGTGATGTCATCCAGCCCTTCCCCACCTTCTCCGAGATCTACGTGTCCGCACTGAAAGCGCTGCACGGCCAGATCACCGCCACCCGCAGCCCGGCCGGCGCGGGATCGCCATGACCATCCTCTCCACCGTGCGGCACGAACCGGAACTGCTCGGGCTGACCGTGGTCCACGGCGGTGCGCAGCTCGTCTCCGGGTTGTGAACGGGATCTGGTGGAAGACCTGCTGAAGCTGGCCATCGAGGGTCATGCGGCTTGCAGCGCTGGGCGCAGATCTCCCGGTTCCGCGCGGCGGTCTCGATCACCGGGGCAATCTGGACCTGGAAAGGTAAGCCAGGCCTGCTGGGCGGTGTCGTGCTCCAGGGCGAGACCCGCGGCCAGCGTCTGACGATAACCCCGTTCCCGCAGCCCGGCCGCTACACCACATGGGAGCCCTACCGGCAGAGATCAGCCGCCGGATCGGTGACCTCAGCCAGCGCGCCGTGTACCTCTTGCCTGTCCTAAGCCGACACCGAGCGGTAGGCCGCCGAGCGGACCAGCGGATGCCGGAACCGCACCTGGGCGCCGAACTGCACCAAAGCCGCCTCCACCGCTGGTGCCACCGCATGAACCGGAATGCCCAACCGGCCAGCCGCCCGCCGCAGCAGCACCGGATCGTCGAAGGGATCGGCCGCCACAGCAGCAGCAGCCGCCGGGCCTGAGCCGGCAGGGCGTCCAGCTGCCGCCAGAAGCTGTCTTCGATCCGGCCCGACAGTGATGCCGCACCGGGTAGCCCGAATCCACCTGCCAGCTCGGCCGGCGTCAGCCCTCGGCAGCTCCAGTAGCGCCAGCGGATTACCCTGCGCCTGGGCGATGACCAAATCTCGGACCCGCGCATCCAGCGGTCCGGGCAGCGCGGAACCCAGCAGCGCTCGCGCATGATCTTCCCGCAGCCCCTCGATGTGGAGCTCTGGCAGCCCGGCCAGTTCGGCACTCGGAACCCGAGCCGCCAACACGAGCGCGACCGGACGCTATCAACGATCACGGCCTGTCTGGGCACATCGCCTGGCGGGCCGACCCCGGTGACGGCATCAGCGAAGTCTCCGCCGGGCTTGCAACCGATGGAACGACCCAAAACGCACAGGTATGCACCTATCTTGCGTCACTGCGTCTTATCAATGCGTAACGGTGGTGAGCAGTCGCTGACACACAGGCGCCTCACCAAAAGCGGCCATCATCTCTCCGTTGCTTGTCACGTCTTGCAAATGGGTGACAACTGTGCCGACATTTGAATTAACGAGCTGGTTAGCTTTTTGTGTGAAGTTTGGGTCTTTCGTATCTAATGCCACGAGTTTCGCTCGCTCATCGCTGACCGTCGCAGCCAAAGTAGTGAAGAAACTTACCGCACTGTTTTGGGCTTGTTTGCCATTGGTGACGGCTGGCGGCCCTAGTCGAGTAAGCATGCTGCTAGTGTTGGCTAATACATGCTGCGTTGTGTCAGCGAGGTTGAGCAATGCATCTTTTTGCATTAACGTTGGCGGAAGCGCAGCCGCCCAGCATCAAGCCAACTACCAACGAGGTCATAACGCCAACATGGCGATACAATGAATCCACGGCCACTACTCCTCTGGGAGCTCTAAGTGTCTCCGGACAGCGTTCCAGAGGCGACACTGCTTCCTAAAGACGAACAGCAGCAGTCCGACGGTCAAACAGGGGACCGCGGTAAACCAAGCGCTTAGAAGCCACCGGCAGACGGCGCGGGTGGTCCGCGCTGAACGGGTGATCTCTGCGGCATAGAGATCGCCCTTGGGTGCGGGGTCTGTCTTCCTAGGGTTCGTCGCAATCCCTTGACAGACCGCTGGACCCGCCGCGTTCGCCTTTGAGGCGAAGATATCCGCTTCTGAGATCGGCGTGTAGCCCGGTATCCGGTCGCGAGGATCGACCTATCCGCCGGTAACATCGCAGAGTCAAGTCCGCCATCGGCGGATTCATTGGAAGCGCCAGCAAGGTCAAGGGCAGCAGGTGCAGCAAACGGTCGCCGCACCCGTAGCGCCGGAGCTGAGGGCGGTCGGCAGTCCGGCGAGCAAACCCGAGCTGTGCGGTTGGACCCTGGACGTCGTGGCCCGGATGTCCAGCGCGATACGTTTTCAAATTCAAGCTGGCTAAACCGGGGTTATGGTTCCGGGCTTATGCCATCGATTACAGGATCGCTGTCATCCGAACGGGGCTTGGGTAGCTGGTCTACCGCCGTGCGGGCAAGGGCGGCGGCGCATTCGCGGATAGCCTCGGCGAGCGCGAGCGTTGCCCACACCTGGGCCCTGGCAATCATGCTGGCGTCGTCTTCGGTCCCTACCGGGGTCGAGAGGCTCTCGACGGCACGCTTTCGGTAGTCCCGGTACGGCTGGTTACTCATGCGCCGCCCCTCATCAGTACCCCCGTCAGCAGGACTATCGCCGCCGTACGTCAACCGTTACAGACAGTGATCCGTTAGCGGGGCGGACGATACCGTAACGCGAGCGGCTTGTCGGTCAACGCACGCACTCCTACGTTGGTCCCTGGCAGACGATTCCACCTGTAGCCGTCAACTCCCATGGCGCGTTCGGTCCGCCGGTCCATGCCACGAGGCGGTAGAGCGGCCTGTGCCTTGCACCGCTTGGTAACCCTGGTGTTGCACAGTCGTCCACTGCTTGTCCGACGCGCGGAAAGGTCGGGGCGCAGGAGGCTCCATGATGCGCCGTCGGAGATCCGGCTAGAGCACGCCCTTCGGGACCGACGACCTGTCTGACGCGGCGGCCGTCGGGTTACCGTTGACGCCCCGACCTGTAGGGGGACGGACCCCGGTCATGGGATGCCCGTTTCGCCCGCCTTGGAAGCTCACCGAGCCCGTCTGGTGAGTGAACTAGGGATGAACAGACGTGCAGGGCCTGATCAGCTCGCATAGGGACCCTCGCAACGGGAATTCGTCCTATATGACGACGATGGGACCGTTTTTGCCGCATCCCTCGGGCGAGGATGAGTATCGAGTCGCTGCGGCCGATCCGGGAGGTGAGGGAGCACCGGCGCCCGCTCCGGGCTTCGGCGAGGTGGAGGCTCAGCCCGACATCATCGACGACACCCCAGAGCCGGGAGTAGTTGACCCGATTCCGGAACGACCGGCAACGGAGATCCCGTTCCGCACCCCTGACCCCAACGAGATCGGATTCAGCAGC
>DASQVU010000169.1:0-2090 GCA_035640615.1 Pseudonocardiaceae bacterium | reverse complement strand
CTACCTCACCCGACGCTTCCAATCACCACCTGAACCTCCTCAGTTAGGGGTCCATCCCCACCTGCTCTGAGGCTAAAACACCCCGCCTGAAATTGTTTGAAACACGAGTTATATGAAGCTACCACCGTATTAATCTTCGCTAAGGCTAGGAGGCGGCTACGAGGCTTATTCCCCTAATTGCAGACAACTTGTATTCTCGGAAACTCAGCGCATAAGAAGAGCTGGGAAGGGTGGGTACGCCCCAGTGCAGTACTCTCGGAAACCCGCATAGCCCCGGTCCTACCTTCTCGGGTGCCCACTGCCAGGGCAAACCTACCCGTAAAGTGCGCGACGCATGGCGAGACCGACGCTGTTGGGGAAGCGGGTCTCGGGTTGCGACGGCCACTGTCGGCGGTTCACTGCCGTCGGCGCCGCGTCGAGGACACGTGGTCGATCCTAAGTCGGCAAAGATGGTAGGGCGCCGACGGGCCCGCTTGGCCGGCCCCGAGCACCACTGCGTTGTACACGTGCTCGGTAGTGCAACGGCGGACCGGCACCGGGTATGCCGCCCCCGCCCTCCGGACCGGCCGGGTCGGCAGCGACGGCGGTCAGCGGCTGAGCGTGGCCTCTTCGTCCATCCGGGCAAGCTTGTGCGGGTTGCGGATCGCGTAGATGCGGGTGATCCGGCCGTCCTCGACCACCAGGCTGACCGCCGTGTCGAGCTCGCCGTCGAGGTCGATCCGCGCGGCCGGGGCGCCGTTGAGCCACACGGTGCCGACCACCGCATCCGGCGCGATCGTCCTGAAGCGGGAGAGGAGGGGCGCCACTCGGTCGCGGCCCACCACCGGACGCCGGACGGCGGCCACCTCGCCGCCGCCGTCGGCGACTAGCACCACGTCGGGGGCGAGCACGTCGAGCAGCACCTGGAGATCACCGGTCCGCAGCGCCGCCAGGAACCGGTCCACAACCCGCTGGTGCTCGGTCCGATCGACCCGTATCCGCGGCCGCTGCGCGGCCACGTGCTTCCGGGCCCGGTGAGCGATCTGCCGGACCGCGGCAGGCGTCTTGTCGACCGCTGCAGCGATGTCGGCGTAGGGCAGGTCGAAGACCTCGCGCAGGACGAAGACCGCCCGTTCGGCGGGCGCGAGGGTCTCCAGCACGGTCAGCATCGCGATCGAGACGCTCTCGGCGAACTCGACGTCCTCGGCCACGTCGGGACTGGTTGGCAGTGGCTCGGGCAGCCACTCCCCGATGTACTCCTCGCGCCGCCGCGCCAGCGTCCGCAGCCGGTTGAGCGCCTGCCGGGTGACGATCCGGACCAGGTAGGCCCGCGGGTCCCGCACCCCGGCGCGGTCGACGTCGGCCCACCGCAGCCAGGTCTCCTGGACCACGTCCTCGGCGTCGGCGGCCGAGCCGAGCATCTCGTAGGCGACGGTGAAGAGCAGGCTGCGGTGGGTAACGAACGGGTCGTCGGTCATGAAGCGGACGCTACTCCCGGCGGTGCGGTCGGCACGGCCAGCGGCTTCAGGTCGCACGCCTCCGCGAAGCCGTCCGACTCGATGCCGAGTGCCACATTGCCCCTCGTGGTGAGGTTGGCAAACGAGATGACCGCCGTCAGCTCGACCAGCGCCGCCGCGCCGAGCTGCTCCAGCAGCCGGGCCGCCAGCTCGTCGGTGACCGTCGGCGGCGTCTGGCTCATCGCTTCGGCGTACGCCATCACGTCGCGCTCC
Organism: Pseudonocardiaceae bacterium; assembly: GCA_035640615.1. Lineage (GTDB taxonomy): Bacteria > Actinomycetota > Actinomycetes > Mycobacteriales > Pseudonocardiaceae. The sequence continues at coordinate 381 of DASQVU010000169.1, read as the reverse complement.
AGCGGCGTGAACACGTCCGACTCGCGCCACCGCGGCACCTCCCGGGCCTTCTCCAGGTCGAGGTTCTCGTTGTGCGCCTGGAAATAGTTGAAGTCGAGACACCAGGTGCAACCGACCAGCGACGCGACGGCCATGTGAGCAAACGACTTCAGGTTCTCGTCACACGTGTCCCACTTCTGGACCTTGTTGCCGATCGCGAAGGTGGCCTTCAGCACCTTGGGGTTGTGCCAGTACACCCCGAGCGGCGTCGGCACCTGTCCCATCATCTTTGTGGCCATTCGCTTCATCAGCGCCCCCTTGATGCCGGTGATCTCGGCCGGCCGGATCCGGGTGGTGCTGGTCATGTCTCCTCCTTTGTCGGTGGTTCTGAACATGGAGACA
>DASQVU010000168.1:0-9588 GCA_035640615.1 Pseudonocardiaceae bacterium | reverse complement strand
AGTCGGTGGTCGTCGCGGTCGGTGCCCAACACCATGGCGACGCGCGTACCGCCCTTGCGGAGGTCGGAGACCAGGTCAGAATCGTGACCGGTGGTCGGCTGCGCTCGGATTCGGTCCGCGCGGCCCTGGACGCCGTGCCCGACGCCGACGTCGTGGTGGTGCATGACGCTGCCCGCTGCCTTACGCCGATCAGCGTGATCCAGGCGGTGGTGCAGGCGGTTCTGGACGGCGCTCCGGCGGTGGTGCCCGTGTTGACCGTGGTCGACACGATCAAGCAGGTAGACGCCGATGGCTGCGTGGTGCGCACGGTGGACCGTTCGGCCTTGCGGGCGGTGCAAACCCCGCAGGGGTTCGCCGCGGACTTGCTACGGCGAGCACATCAAGCACCGTCCGCGCTGGTCACCGACGATGCCGGGCTGGTGGAGGCGTTGGGCGTGCCGGTGACGACACTGCCCGGCCACCCGCATGCCTTCAAGATCACCACACCGTTCGACCTCGCCATAGCCGAGATGCTGACTGGCACCCAAGCCGTTGATCAAGCATGAGAGTCGGCATCGGCACCGATGTGCACCCGGTGCAGCCTGATCGGGACTGCTGGATCGCCGGATTGAACTGGCCGGATGTGCCCGGCTGTGCTGGCCATTCAGACGGTGACGTGGCCGCGCACGCGCTGTGTGACGCGGCGCTGTCCGCGGCTGGCCTGGGCGATCTCGGCGCGGTGTTCGGCACCGACGCGCAGCGCTGGGCTGGGGCGCACGGTGCCGAACTGCTCGTCGAGGTACGCCGCAGGCTGGCCGAGCAGGGCTGGACGGTGGCCAACGGCGCGGTGCAGGTGATCGGCAATGCTCCCCGGGTGAGCACCCGCCGTGCCGAGGCGCAGCGCGTGCTGTCCGAGGCATTGGGCGGCCCGATCTCGGTCTCCGGCACCACCACCGACGGCCTCGGCCTGACCGGCCGAGGCGAAGGTGTTGCTGCGGTCGCCACCGTGTTGCTCGTCAGAGGGTGATCGCCAGAGATTGTCAGAGGCCGGCAGCAGCATGCGGGCATGATGTTGCCACTGATCCGTTCGCCGCCGAGCTTGACCTTCCGCAACTCGCCGCTGGGACCCGCCCGCCGCCGTGATCGACGCGGCGGCTGGCGTCTGAGGGCTCCCCGTACCATCATCGGGGTGACCCTGCACCTGTACGACACCGCGTCGCGCAGCCTGCGCGAATTCATTCCGCTGCGACCCCGCACGGCGTCGATCTACGTCTGTGGTGCCACCGTGCAGGGCGTGCCGCACATCGGGCACGTGCGCTCAGCGCTGAACTACGACGTGCTGCGCCGCTGGTTGATAGCCACCGGCTACGACGTGATCTACATCCGCAACGTCACCGACATCGACGACAAGATCCTCGCCAAGGCGGCCGACGCCGGCCGGCCGTGGTGGGAGTGGGCCTATACCCACGAACGGATCTTCGAGGACGCCTACCGGGAACTGGGTTGCCTGCTGCCATCGGCATTGCCGCGGGCCACTGGCCATGTGCCGCAGATGGTCGAGCTGATGGCGCGGCTGATCGACGGCGGTCACGCCTACGCCGCGGATGGTGATGTGTACTTCTCGGTGGCCACCTTCGATGACTACGGGGCACTGTCGGGGCAGCGTCTGGACGAGATGTGCCAGGGTGAATCCGCCGCCCTGGGCAAGCGTGATCCCCGGGACTTCACGATGTGGAAGGGCGCCAAGCCTGGCGAGCCGTCCTGGCCAACGCCGTGGGGGCGGGGCCGCCCGGGCTGGCACCTGGAGTGCTCAGCGATGGCCACCACTTACCTCGGGGCGGAGTTCGACATCCACGGTGGCGGGCTGGACCTGGTGTTCCCGCATCACGAGAACGAGCGTGCGCAGTCGCGGGCGGCCGGCGACGGCTTCGCCCGGTACTGGTTGCACAACGGCTGGGTGACGCTGTCCGGCGAGAAGATGTCCAAGTCGTTGGGCAACACGCTGTCCATCCCGGCCACCCTGCGCCGGGTCCGTGCGGTGGACCTGCGTTACTACCTGATCGCCGCGCACTACCGTTCTGCCATCGAGTACTCGGACGGGGCCCTGGACGAGGCAGTGGCTGCTTACCAGCGGATCGAGTCGTTCGTGCACCGGGTCCGGGAACGCTGCGGAGTGCCCGAGCCGGCACCGTGGTGCGCCGAGTTCGTCACGGCGATGAATGACGACCTGGGCACGCCAGCCGCGTTGGCTGCGATCCACAGCACCGTGCGGGCGGGCAATGTGGCGCTGGACACCGGGGACCACACGGCAGCGGTGGGGGCTGCCGGTTCGGTGCGCGCGATGACCGGGGTGCTGGGTCTGGACCCGCTGGACGAGCTGTGGCTGTCGAAGTCCCCGTCGGATGCCACGTCAGCCGCGCTGGCGTTGTTGGTCGATCGGCTGCTCACCGAGCGGGCCGAAGCCCGTAACCGCCGTGATTACGCGACCGCGGACGCAGTGCGTGATCAGCTGCTGGCCGCCGGGATTGCCGTGGAGGACACCCCAGACGGTCCGGTCTGGACGGTCAAGGGGACGTGAGCTGATGGCAGGTAATTCCCGGCGCCGGGGGGCGACTCGCAAGCCGGGAACCAAGAAAGGTGCCGTCGTCGGATCTGGGGGACATAAGCCGAAGGGGTTGCACGGGCGGGGCGCCACCCCGCCCGCCGAGCTGCGGCCCGGCCACCCAGCTCAGCGCCGTGCCGCCCAGCACGCCGACGCCGCTGCCCACGCGCGACGTCGTGGCGGCAGGGAGCCGGGGGAGATCGTGCTCGGTCGCAACCCCGTGCTGGAATGCCTGCGGGCCGGCGTGCCGGCCACCGCGCTGCACGTCGCCATCGGGGTGGATCTCGACGATCGGGTCAGCGAATCCATCCGGTTGGCCGCCGATGCCGGGCTGTCCGTGCTGGAGGTGCCGCGCGCCGACCTCGATCGGCTGGCCGGTGGTGCGTTGCACCAAGGAGTGGCCCTGCATGTGGCGCCGTACCAGTATGCAACCGCCGAGGATGTGCTTGCCAGCGCACAGCAATCAGGTGCGCCACCGCTGCTGGTCGCGCTGGATGGCGTGACCGACCCGCGGAACCTGGGTGCCGTGGTCCGCAGTGCCGCCGCCTTCGGTGCGCACGGCTTGCTGGTGCCGCAGCGTCGCTCGGCGGGAATGACCGCAGTGGCGTGGCGAACCTCGGCGGGCACGGCCGCACACCTTCCCGTGGCCCGGGTGACCAATCTGGTACGCACGCTGAAAAGTCTCGCCGCCGCCGGTCTGATGATTGTCGGCCTGGACGCCGCAGGGGCAATGCCATTCGATGCTTTCCCGCTGGCTACCGGACCCTTGGTGCTCGTAGTCGGCTCGGAGGGCCGAGGGCTATCCCGGTTGGTGCGGGAAACCTGCGATGCCGTGGTGTCGATACCCATGGCTGGGCCTGTCGAGTCGCTTAACGCGTCAGTCGCCGCCGGTGTCGTGCTCGCCGAGGTGGCGCGCTTACGGCGGGCGGGCTGAAGTGTGCTTATCGCTCGTTGTGCGGTGAACCGAGCGCTTTCGGCATGCCGCCGGTTCGCACCGCGCAGCGTTGTGTATCTTGTCGCGGTCACCGTTGACAACACGGCTATGCCGCGTTACTTCCGGTAAGGAGAATCCGTACCCGTGGCTCAGAAGACCATCGTCACCCTCATCGACGATCTCACCGGTGAGGAAGCTGAAGACATTACGACAGTCGAGTTCGCCCTCGAAGGCGTCACATACGAGATCGACCTGGCGGACGACAACGCCGCCAAGCTCCGCAACAACTTGTCCCCTTACGTCGCTGCTGCTCGCAAGACCAGCACACGGCGCCCAGGAACTCGCGGTACCGACCGATCCGCCGGGCGCGGGGGCAATGGCAGTGCTGCGCGCAGCGGATACAACCGGGACACGCTGCGTGCTATCCGTGAGTGGGCTAAGCAGAACGGCCACAGCGTCAGTGACCGCGGCCGGCTGCCGCTCAACGTGCTCAACGCGTGGGAAGCGAATCACCAGGCCGCAAAGAACGGTCACATGCCCGCCTTTTCCGGGTAAGACTGCCGGTATCCAAACTGCAGCACTTTGGCACGTCCGGACAGACGCCGCTCCACTGCAAATCGGGGGTAGCCGAAACCGGAGGGAACTGTGGGGGGCTAAGCGAGCGTGGAGCCGGGAAGCTCCGGGCCGCCGTGGCTGACGATCACCATTGCAGGGCTGTCCCTATTGGGAGTGGTGATCACAGCTGTGATCGGTCCGATGATGGTCGATCGCCGCAGGACACGTCGTGGTGCGCAGGAGGTACCCGACGCCGCGGCGATCGCACAACGGGCCGATGACGCCGTCATGATCATTCAGCATGAGATCAGTGACCTGCAGTATCGGGTCGGACGGCTGGAGGCGCTGCAGATGGCGGGTACTGATGGCCACCACTGACCGGCTCACCCAGGGCCTGCAGGAACTGCGGGACTCGATTGCACAGACCGCCGAAGCTGCGCCAGCGGTTGCGCGGCAAGAGGTTCGCCGGGAAGGGCGGGCCTACTTTCGCGGAGCGGTGGTTGCTTCGGTGATCACCTCTCTGCTGGTCGGTATTCCGCTGTTCCTGCTCGCTGAGGAGTTCTCCGCGTACACCGCCGCCGACCAGGCGCGGGCCGCCCAGTTGCAGGCGTCCGCGGATAACATCCGTCAGCTGGCGCAGAGCGCCCACGACCTCGGCGTGCAGGCCAACGACGAACTTGCGCGCCGGGGGTTGGCGACGGTGCCGATTCCTGCGCTGGGCACCGCCCCGGACTCCCAGGTGCTCGCCGCGGCATCAACAGCTCAGGTCGCGGCGAAGCTCGCCGCTGAGTCCATCGTGGTGCCCACTCCTGCGCAGATCCGGGCGGAGATCGCGGCTCAACTGGCCAAGCTGCCGCCGCCACCGGTGGGACCCGCAGCCGACCAGCTCAACGAGGCCGTGCAGGCGTACCTCGCGGCGAATAGCGAGAAGCTGCGGGGTCCCCGGGGTGAGCGGGGGGAACCGGGCAAGTCCCCACCGTGCTTGGCCGAACCGACTCAATGCCAGGGCGCGCCGGGCGAGCCGGGTCCTCGAGGTGAGCCGCCGGTGGGCTGGACCGTCGATGAGGCGGATGGGTCCACCACGACCTGTCAACGGGCAGCCGATTTCACTGCTGCTGCCCCTCGGTACCGCTGCGCGCATGCTCCTGCGTCGAGTTCCTCGGCGCCGCCCCCGCCACCGGCCGCCACCACGGAGCCTGCGCCGCCAACCACCACAGGCCCCTTGCCGTTGCCCGTCGGGTAAGCCGACCATCAGATTGGTGAACCGAACGGCTTTGGCCATCGAACGGCTGATGCTCATCAGGGACTCGCGAGCAGCTCGGTGAGCGTAGTCAAGGACCTGGCGGTTCCCCGCTCACCGAGCTACTACTGGCGGCCAGCATTTGGTGATCAGCCCCCTTGCCGCCGAGACCGCCATGGTGCCGGACTCGGCAGCAAGGAGGCGTTACGAGAGGCAGACGTCAGCGGCGTCCGCCGAATTTGCGAGCGACCGAGAAGCCGATCAGTCCTCCGATGAGCACGAGGGCGATGATCACGTACACGATGAATCTACCGACGCCCGCCAGGAAACCGCGGGCTTCGAGTTCGGCGGCGAGTAGGCCAGCTTGAGTCACTGTGAGCAACATTCGTTGATGGTAGGGCTTCCGGCGCCGCCGCGCGGCGGAAAATGTCGGTGTCGGGTCATACCGTCGTGCCTGAGCGAGCGCATCGACTGAACCAGCAGCTCGTCGACCAGCACGACTGGCACTGGCAGCACCACGTTCGTTCCCGGTGGGAGAGCCTTATTGATGATGAGTACTTCTGGGAACCCGTGCCCGGCTGCTGGAATGTTCGTCGGCCTGGGGCAGCCACCGCGCCGATCCAGATCGGTAGCGGCGACCGCTCGATCAATTACCAGAGCTTCGACTACGCCGGTACGGCCGCCGCGGCGCTACGCCAGCTTGATGCGGATACTCGGCAATGCCAGGCTGGCGCATCCGTTTCGGGGCACCGTAACGGTGACCGGGCGCCGGCTACCAATCGACGTCCTGATCAGTACTCCCGTCCTGGCCACCACCGACGCTGCTCGCGCCGTCGCCGAGTAGCGGTTTCGGTGGGCGCGGCACGGGAGCATTGTCGACGTGGGTCGCTGGAGTTTTGTGATCGGTCGGTGCGGTTCTGGTGGATGCGTTTTCCGAGGATGAGTGCTTCCAGGGCCGGGCTGAGTTGGAGGTGCCGGGATAGCCCGGCGTCACGTCGGAGTCGGGAGTGCTCAACTTCGGACGGGTTTCTAGATCGGGAGCAGTGCCACCGGTTGCCTTGGAGTCATCCGACTGCTTTTGATGCTGTTGATGAGCCGGTGCCCCCGCGCTGCTTGAGCTACGGACCGAGGCAGGCGCAGCCCGCTCGGTCGGCTTGGCGGTGCCATCCGGTTGGCCAGGCTTTGGGGGTCTGTTGGCAACAGGAGCAGAGTCACCAGCTCCCCACGAGTCGTCCGATTGAACCGGAGTATTCGGCTTCGACGGCGTGTCGGGATCAGTCTGGGGCGCCGGAGCGGCGGGCGCCGGTTGAGCCGGTACCGGGACCACGACCACTTGCCGCTGCGGCGGTGTCTTCGGTGCGGGCGGTTTCTGGCGAGGCGGCGTTACCCGGGGTGCCGTGCGCGCCGGCGCGACCCGCGCTGGGGTGAGGGGGGTAGTGCCCAGCCCCGGTGCGGGGGCCGCTGGTGGCGCTGGAACTGCCTGGGGCGCCGGGTCCACCGGTGCGGCGACGGATGCCGGCTGGGAAGCCGGCCCGACCGGTGCGTTGGCGGCACCGGGGGTTACCGCCGGGTCGGGGTGAGTCACGACGTGCGGAGTGGCCACGATGTCCGCGCCAGCGGGAACGCTCGCGCCAGGTGCTGCGGGAGCGGTGCCGAGCCGGACCTGCCCGGTAACCGTGCTCAGCTCGTGTTGCTGGCGCATGACCAAGGCGGTCAAAACGCCGACGATCACCACGGTGATCATCAACAGGACCACTAACAGTTTCGTCGAACGCGCCCCTTGGAAGTTCATTCGATGCCCCCCGGCTTGACCCCCATGAAATGCATTTTGCGAAAACACTTGCAAGCTAAGCTGAATAGCGAGCCGGGCGACCCGAAGAATGGGCAGCGCAGCTACAGCGTGATGCTTCGACCCCTCTCACATTGTGCTGCCCCGACCGCACGTCCAGGGTAGGTTGCCGTTCAGTTGGGGGCAACCTCTTGCTTGACGAAGGATCATACCGTGGGTAACCGCTACCTTGAGGGCAACTACGCGCCGGTGTGCCAGGAGCACACGATCGCCGAGCTGGCCGTCACCGGCAGCATCCCGGCCCACCTTGACGGGTGGTACTTACGCAACGGTCCGAACCCCATTGCCGAGGTCGACCCGCAGGCCTACCACTGGTTCACCGGCGACGGCATGGTTCACGGGGTACGCCTGCGGGAGGGCACGGCCCAGTGGTACCGCAATCGCTGGATTCGCACCCCTTCGGTGGCGCGCCGGCTCGGTGAGCTGCCGCCGCGCCCTGCTCCCATCCAAACCGGTTTGGAACTGCTGGGCGCCAATACCAACGTGCTGCACCACGCCGGCCGCACGCTCGCTTTGGTGGAAGGTGGGATCACCAACTACGAGCTCACGGACGACCTGGGCACCGCCGGACCGTGTGATTTCGATGGCACCATACGCGGCGGCTACACCGCACATCCCAAACGTGACCCGGACACCGGGGAGCTGCACGCGGTGTCGTATTCATTCGGTCGCGGCAACCGGGTGCAGTACTCGGTCCTCGGAGTCGACGGCACAGCCCGCCGCACCGTGGATATCGAGGTCAGCGGCAGCCCGATGATGCACGATTTCTCACTGACCCGCGATCACGTGGTGTTCTACGACCTCCCAGTCACCTTCGATGCCCGGCAGGCGGCGGCGCTGTCCGTGCCGCGCGCCCTGCGGGTGCCGGCCAGGATGGTGCTCTCCGCGCTGATCGGCCGGATCCGGCTGCCTGAGCCGGTCGTCGCGCTGGCCGGAAGGGGGATGCGCGGCAACGCAAACCTGCCCTACCGGTGGAACCCCGATTACCCGGCCCGGGTCGGCGTCATGCCCCGCGCCGGCGGCGCGGACGACGTGCGCTGGTTCGACATCGAGCCTTGTTACGTCTTTCATGCCGTCAACGCTTATGACGACGGCGACACGATCATCGCCGATGTCGTGCGGCACCCGAGGATGTTCGCCACGGATTTGCATGGGCCCAACGAAGGGCCCACCACCCTCGATCGGTGGACGATCGACCTCGCCGACGGCAAGGTCCGCGAGACCCGGGTCGATGACCACCCGCAGGAATTCCCGCGCATCGACGACCGGCTCGCCGGTCACCAGCACCGGTACGGCTACGCCATGGCGACATCCGCCACCGGGGGTGATCCCGGTGACTCGGTACTGAAACATGACCTACGCCGCGGCCTGAGCACCGCTCGGCGGCTCGGCCCGGACAAGCGCGTCGGCGAGTTCGTCTTCGTGCCGGACGCAGCGCACGCCGCCGAAGAGGACGGGGTGCTGATGGGATTCGTCTACGACGTCGGCACTGACCGCAGCGATCTGGTCATCCTGGACGCTGCCACCCTAGAGACAATCGGCGCGGTCCACCTGCCCCACCGGGTCCCCTTCGGCTTCCACGGCAACTGGATCCCCGCGCACTGACCCGACCGCGGTCTGGATGCAAACTGCGGTCAACGGTTAGGGCCGAGGCCGGCCGCTGGCGAGCGCGATGCCGAGCAGCTGCGCGAGGAGCAGCATCTCTTTTTCGTGCTGCTGCAACAGCTCGCCAGGGTGGAGTGCGTCCAGGGTCAACAGCCCAAAGATCTCCGCACTCGTGGCGACGGGCACCGAGATGTAGGTGTGGTAATTATGGTCTTGATCAGGGGGAAAACGCGCAGGATCTTCCAGAACGATATTCTCTATGCGCTCCGACTGGCGATTTTCCAGTCGCTTGAAAATTTCTAGGTGGCGGGGGTCTGAGCTGGAGAACTCCGTGCGCGGTCGGGCGTCCCGCCCAGCATATATTCGGCAGACCAGTCTTCTTTCTTCACCGTGATGTTCGTAGTCGAAGTAGCACGAGCGCGCCCGCGGAATATCGATGAACTGAACGACCGAGTTCACCACCGCTTGCTTGGCAGCGCCCTTTGCCTCGGTTTGGCCGGCTTCGTTCGGCGCGGTGATGACACGGTCGAAAATGTCGGTCAGTGGCAGGAGCACGGACCGCAGCGCGAGCCGGTAGTTGGTTACCGCGAGCGTGGCCAGCTGCTGGGCATCCTCTCTGGCTCGGACCTCGAGCCACGTTTGGCGAGCCGGCAACAGCAGCGCTACCACCGTCGCGGCAGTGCCTCCGACTTTGATCGACATGCTGGTCCAGGCGGAGAGGTGCTCCCCGGCCTGGACTTGAGCAACGAACGCGGCACCGGCACAAGCCGCCGCAAGGAGCGCGCCACCCCACCACCGAAGCCAGTGTGGAAAGCCGCTGGCGA
>DASQVU010000167.1:0-4983 GCA_035640615.1 Pseudonocardiaceae bacterium | reverse complement strand
GCTGGGAAATGGGTCGGCAGCGGGGCCCAGGACAAGGGGTCTACCCCCCGTTACCGTGCAGGTCAGGGGCCGTTACTGGGGCGTCTACTCCGGTAGAGGGCCCCCGCTACCCGCCGGCTGAGGACGGGTGCGGGTAGCGGGGGTCGGCAGGTAAAGCCTGTGCCTCTACCCGTCACCGTCCGTGGTCTGCCGCTGCGGCGGGATGGGTGATGGCGGGGGCAGGGTGGCGCCGGGTGGGAGGGCGGCTTCAAGGTCGGCGCGGCGGTAGCCGGCAAGGTTGACCCCGTCGACTTTGACCTGGCGGCCGGTGCGTCGCACGCCGGCTTGGTCGAGCTGCTCGGCGAGGCGTTCGGGAGTGAACTCGGCGTAGGCGTCTTCATCCATGTTGGTCAGCCGGGCGAGCAGGGTGGTGGTGTGCATCCGATCCACCCCATGCATGACGTAGAGCACGTCAGCCAACACCGCGGGGATCTGCACCCCGGCGGCCTCGGCGGCGGCCACCGCGTCACTGGCGGCGTCGCCGGTCAGCGTGCCGGCGGCGATACGCAGGGCCCGCCCGTGGGCGCAGATGTTGGCGAAGGTGGGCAGGTCCATGTAGTCGCAGCGAACGATCTCGAAGGACCCGGGGCCGGTGACCAGCACGCCGACGCCCTTGTGGTCTTCGGACAGGATGGAGGCATCCGCGCCCTGGGCGGCTTTGCCCTTACCCAACACCATGTCCGAGGAGGTGCGGTCCACCACCTGAGTGCAGTACCGGTAGCTGATGATCTCCCGCAGTTTCGCCGGGACGCTGTCGGCATCGGGACGCTGGGATGCGGCGTTGAGGACAAACCCGGCCGCCGGCCCGCGCCGGGCCAGCCTAGCCAGCTTGTCCACCGCCTCCTCCCGCAAGGGGCCGCTCATCGCGGTGAGGTATTCCTGCAATTCATCAATGGTGACGAAGATGACGGGCAGGTCGTAGCGGCGGCTGATCTCCGGAGTCAGCTTGCCCTCCGGACACACCGAGGTGGGCAGCCCGCTGAGCAGCGCGAACCGGCGGCCCATCTCGGTGATCAGCTCATCGAGCATGGCGAGAAACCGGGTGATGGCCTCGTCTTCGGCACCGATGACCAGCCGGTGCGCCACCCCGCGCATCGAGCGCCAGTCTGCGCCGCCCTTGCCATCGGCGACGTAGTGACGCACGTAGGGGTCGAGTACCCCGGCCGCGGACGGCAGCCGTTGGGCGAAGGTCTTCCCTCGCCGGGGTAGCCCGCCGAAGAACATGGACTGCCAGATCAGTACCAAGCTGATGCGCCGACCGCGGGCGTCGCGGCCGAAGGGGATGGGCTCCCAGACCGAGAACTCATCCAGACCGGTCAGCGGAGACAGATGGGGCGGGCCGATGTAGGGGTCATCGTCGGCGACCCAGATCATCAGCCGCCCGGCGTGGCCTCCGGCCACAGCCCGCACCCGGGACATGATGACTTGGATCTCATCCACCCCAAGCTCCGCGGCGACGGTGTCGCGCTTGGCGATCGCATCCGCAGCGGTCCTGCCTCCGCCCCGGGGCAGGTCGAGAGTCACCGCCCAACCGTGGCCGTCCCGCAGGGGTGGGGTGACCATCTGCGGGGTGGCATCGACCTTGACCAGCCCGGCGGCGCGCAGCGCGGCGGTGAGCATGCCGGCTGACAACTCCAGCTGCACCGGCAGCACCGGCCCCGGCGGCAGCACGGGGGCGCTGCGGGGCCGGCCCAGCCATCCCGCACCGACCGCGGCCAGCAGCGCCACCCACCACACGAAGGTCTTGCCGAGAGCGAGGACACCGGCCGTGGTGGTCGCCGCGGCGGAGAAGGCCAGCCACGCGGTGATGGTCAGCCGGACCCGGGCCAGGGCACGCCGCTCGGCAACCAGCTCCAGGACTAGATCCCACTTGTTGGCCTCCCGTGCGGCGGTGATTACCGACCGGTACTCAACGCGGGCGCTGACCCAGCCGAGGGCGACGGCCAACGCCCGGCCGGTGCCGCGCAGCATCCACCAGGCCAGGCCCAGGGCGTAGCCGGGGATCCGGACCAGATGGAATCCCAGATGCCGCGCGGCGTAACGCACGGCCCACCGCAGCGTGGCCACGGCAGCGCGCCGCGATCGCAGCCACGCCGGCAGCACGGTTGGCAGCGGACGCCTCGTGTAGTCGGGCGCGTCAAGCAGTTCCCCGTCCAGCACTGGCGGCGCTGGCTCCAGGTCCGCAGCGGTGCCAGCGGCGGGGGGTGGCGGTGTTGGGTGTGTAGTCATCGCCGGGCCCCCCGGTGGTAGGTCGGGTCATGGAGTAGTTCGGTGACCGAGAACAGGCGGGCGATCACGCTGCCCGCGAACAGTGCCGGAACCCCGAACGCCACGGCCCACGCACGGGGGTCGGTGGTCAGCGACACCACTGCCCATTGCATCCCGACGATCACCGCGGCGGTGCCCAGCGCGCGGGCCAGGTTGCCGCCCATCCGCGTGACGTGCTGGGTCTGGCGCGCGACCCGGTAGGCGCTGCGGGCACCGCTGCGAAACGCGGCAATCACACCCAGGCCGGCGAGCACGCCCAGCCCGACGAGCACGACATCAAACTGCGAGGGGTTCATCGCGATGCACCCCCGTCCCGGCGGTTCTGCGAGGCGGGGCGGTCCTGCAGCACACAGCACCGACGGCAGTGCCGGTACTCACTGGGTGCCGAGCGCTCACCCGGCAGTTGCGGGGCTCGCCACGGAGTGAACTGGTGGCGTCCTTCGGCCCGGCAAACTAACGCTGGTGCACACACCGCACACCACCACTGCCCATCCGGGTCAATCCGCCACTGCTCGGCGGTGGCCGCGTTGATCGCGGCACTATCAGTACGGAAGTGCAATGCCCGTTCCGGGCGGCCGAGAATATGGCCGCATCGGTCACAGTGGACGCTGACGCAGGTGTGGGCCTGTAGCATTGTTGATCTCCTCGATGACTCATTCACGGTGTTGGGGAGACCCGGCCCGACGGGGATTGCTGGCAGGCATGTGGCCGCCGGGCCGGGGGAAAATCCGCGGTGCTGTTTGTGTCGATGCCGGGCCGGTAATCGGGTAATCGGCTGATCGCGGAATGTCACGACGCACCCCCGCGAAATTGCTCGATCTCGCGCGCTGTTCGTCGCTCGGCGGCGAGCCGGGCGACATCGACGCAGCCGCCGGACTCCGCGGCCTGCCGGACCAACCGGTGCAGCGCGGCCGCTGGCACGACGTAGCGTGTACGGACCCGGACGGCAGGGAATGCGTCGTCCCGGATCGCCCGGTAGAGGGTCGCCGGATCCACGCGCAAGATCCGCGCGGCTTCCCGGACCGTGTAAAACGCTGGCGGGCCGGCTTGGGACATATCGGTGCTCATGGTTCGTTCTCCAGGGCAGGATTTGGGATTTCATCACTATTCTGATGATTTCAGCTCATATCAGGCGGGCGTTTAGCCAAGGCGCCGCCGAAAACGGGGTGTTACGCCGAGAGATGTCGAAGACCGGCTAGCCTCGCCGCGACGGCGGAGCGCGGAGGAATACGTGGCGGAGGATTGGGTGGCGGTCGCCAACGCCATCAATGAGCGCGTGAACGAACTGGGATGGCGCCAACGAGAACTCGCGCAACGCTCGCACGTCTCCCAAGCGATCGTGCGCGAACTTCAACATCACACCGTCGAGCGGCGCCGCAGCGCCCGGACGCTCGAAGCGCTCTCGGTCGCACTGGGTTGGCATCCCCAACACCTCGCGGCCGTGCTGCGCGGTCGCACCCCACCCGAGCTGGGCGAACCGGTTAGCGATAACAGCAGAACAGTCTCGTCTCGGCTGGATTCCATCGACGAGCGACTGGGCGAGATCGCGGATCTGCTCCACGAGATGAACGCCAACCTGGCCCGGGTGATCAGCGATGAACACATCGACCGTTGAGGCATTCAGGAAGGAGCCCGATTCGTGACTGACGTTCAGCTGCATACCTACAAGGTCGTCGTTATCGCGCTTTCTCGATAGACGACAGCGGACGACAGACAAGGACAGCGACAATGTCCATGGACATCCGGACATCGACGGACAAGCATCATGTCCCGAACGCCGTCCTCATCCGCCTTCGCGAAGAACAAGGCTGGGGCCGGCCACGATTGGCAAAACAATTCGAATTGATTGGGCGCCACCACGGTATTCCCACCCCAGAGCCTGCGGCGATGGAAAAACAGATCTACCGACTCGAAACCGGCCGCACGCTGCGACCCACGCTGATGTATGCGAAGCTGTACTGCCTGACGTTCGAGCGAACCACGTCAGAGCTGTTCGGAGATCTTGAGACCGAGGTTGCGGCTGGCGCCATCTGTGCGACGCGAAGCCATAAGTTCATCCCGGCCTTCGTCGGCGCTGACGTAGCGTCGACCCTCGTAGCAGCCGATGGGCAGTGGAGTCCCGTCAACGATCAGTGGACGCAATGCCACCGACGAGCGGTTGAGCACCCCGACGGCTCATGTCAGCTGTACGTGTGGCCATTCGGTGTCGCCCTGTTCCACCTCATCGAAGACCTCGCCCTAGAGTCGGTCGCCCATCTCGCGGTCTGGCGCCGCATCAGCTACGAACACAACATGCGGTGGGCACAAAACCAACTCCATACGCTTACCGCCAGCCCAGCGGCCAGCCAACCCTACGTACTTAGTCTTTACTGGGTGGACAAACCCGCCTGGCAAGGAAACGACCTCCACACCGCGCTACGGCTCATGTGCATCCCCCGCGTGCTGGTCCCGCGAGCAGATCACATCGACGAATCATGCCTCGCGTCCGCCGCGCTCGTCGAACGGGCACTGCTCGAAAACGGTTTCGAACACCCGGAACTTGTCGACTTCAGCATGAAAGGCATCTCGCTCGGTTACGCCTCATGGTCCGGCGTCGTCTACCATCCCATCGCGCAAGACCGTGCGTTACACGAAGACGAGCTAGTCGCCTGCGAGCTTTCCATGCAAGCGACATGG
>DASQVU010000166.1:0-2044 GCA_035640615.1 Pseudonocardiaceae bacterium | reverse complement strand
GCCCTTGCAGCGCCCAGGCGTCATGGAGTGCCGGGCACCTTTGGGCTGGACCCCGTAGAGCAGCCACACCGCACAGCGAGGCGAGCACGGGGTGATCTGCAGTTCGGCGTGTAGCCGGTGGACGTGATCCCGCTGGGCGGCGGTGGCGCGGTCATCGAGGCCCGCGGCCTGCCCAATGCTTTTGGATAGGTATTTGGTGAGGTAGCCGATGTGGCGGCCGGCTTCTTCGGTGCCGCCCAGGATGCCCTTGACGTGCACCTGCTCGCCGAACCGGACCACATGCGCGGGCTGGGTTAAGTCCGCACAGGCCTGCTCCCAGGTGGGCAGCGGCGTGCCGGTGTCCGGGTCGGTGAACGCCTTGGCGCGGGTGTCCCAGCGGGGCAGCCGATCAGCGGTGTAGACGAGCTGGTCATGGGCGGGCCACCAGACCTGGTGGTAGGTCGCGGCGGTGATGGCCCGCAGCTCGGCCCGCGGGATGGTGCCCCGGATGGCCGCGTGAAAGTGCGGGGCACCCCGCTTTTGGGGTTCGACGGTGCCGAAGTACTGCACGTCCCAGCCGACGCAGCGGCGGGTGTTTTGCCAAAACCGATCCACCAACGCCGGGAAGTGGATGGCATCGCGGGCGGCCCGCCGGTAGTCGTACTGGTCGGGATCGACCGCGGCCCCGTGGGTGTCGACGCGGCCGTAGGAATCCAGGGTGAGGGTGAGGAAGGTGGAAGGCCGGTAGCGCCCGGCGAACACTTGCCCGATCGTGCGGCGTTGGATGGGTCGGCGCGGCAGGTTCGGGGCGTCTTGGCGGCGTCGGGTGGACCGCTTGGTCGGCCTGGGTGGCGGATCTAGTGGGGTGAGTCGGCCGCGGACCCCGAGTGCGCGCAGCTCGGTGTCGAGTTCGGCGACCGACGCGGCGATCTGCTCAGCGCTGTCCTGGTCACCGACGGCTTTGCATTCGGAGTAGGCGGCGAACAGATCCGCCCGAGCGGCCATCAGCTCCTGTTGTTCGGTGCTGGGCTTGACCCGCTCGATCATCGGTTCGGTGTCGAGGTGCCAACCTTCCCGGCATTGGGCCATGCGCAGCCGCCGGGCCTTGTCCGCGCACGGCCGACACTGGTCCTGCCGCGTTGAGCCGCACGGGACGGGAACGATGTCGACGCGGCCGGTGGTGGTGTCGATGCGCCGCATCGCCAGCGGCCGAATACACACGCCGTGTTGTTCGGCGATGACCTGGGCCACCTCGGTGCTCAGCGGCAGTGCGGCCCGTTGCTGGCGGGTCATCCGCGTCAGATCAACGATGTTGGACGCGGTGTCGCTCATGCGCTCACCCCCGCAGCAAGGGCGTGGTGGTGGTCGCGCAGCAGGCCGAGCAGGGTGTAGATCTCATCCAGCGACACGCCCTCGGACTCATCGGCCGCTAGCGGTACTAGCCCCGCGCAGGAGTCGATGGGGATGCCGCCATATACCTTCAGGGCCACCCCGCTGGCCGTGCGGCCGTGGATGGTCAGGTGCAGATTTCCGTCGCGGGTGTGCCACCACTGGGCGGTGACCTGTTCGAGGGTGTAGGCCCATAGCAACAGCTCGGCCAGGTGATTGAGCGGATCCTGGCTGCCACCGGCTTGGATGGTGATCCGGTTGACGGTCGGTTCGAGACTGACCAGGGCGGGTTCGGGTAGCGGGCAATCGGTCAGGAGTGCGCGCCAGGCCTCGGTCAGCGTCGCCAGCCTGGTGCCCTTGGTCTTGGCGGGAGTGGTCATGCTGCCCTCCCGGCCTGATCACCGGTGGGCAGTGACCGCATGTCCAAGTCCTGGGTGGGCGGGCTGGTGATGAAGGTTTCGAGCTGTTTGATCACCTGATCGGGCACCCAGCCCGCGCGCACCCGCAGCGGTTCGCGCAGGCCTTCACCCCAGACGTAACCCGTGCCGGGCTCGGATTCGCCGATCCGGTTGGCCCACGCCCCCCGCTCATAGGCATGCTCACCCAGCACCATGCCGACGTGGGACTTAGCCGTCACTCGCAGACAGATCCGCCGGGGAAACAACTCCCGAACCGG
>DASQVU010000165.1:0-14752 GCA_035640615.1 Pseudonocardiaceae bacterium | reverse complement strand
GGCAGACATTTCCTGCAGCTTGTCGGCCAGCCCACAGAAATCGAGCATTCCGGCCAGGCTCCGCACGGTGTAGGCGCCACGGCTGAACCCGAACAGGCAGATTGCGTCATCGGGCTGGTAGTGCAACGCCAGCCAGTAGTACGCGCTTTTAACGTTTTTCGACAGCCCATTACCCAGCCCACCGCCAAGTAATCGATTGAGCAAGCCGCGATCAGTGCCGACACCTGAGTGGTAGTACCGCAGCTGAGTATCGTTCTCGTGCAAGGAGTGGTACAGCCGTACGACGTTCGTGGGCACCAGCACACCTCCTCGTTGTTGTTCCGGGGTATTCCAGGTGCCTTCGCAGCACACCACGAGGTGACGCACGGCGATCCTCTGTCAGCGGCGCGCGCCAGGCGGTGTCGAGACCTCCCAGGCGCGGGCGTACCGGCGCGCGCTGGGGCGCGCCGCATCCCGGCTACGGTAAACGATATAGGGCCTGGCCAGGTAGCCCAGCGGAGCGCTGAAGACGTGGACTAGCCGGGTGTAGGGCCAGATGCCGACCAGGGTAAGCACCACCAGATTGTGGATCTGAAAACTGATCGGGGTGCTGGCCATCAGTTCTGGGCCCGGGGTAATGGTGAACAGGCTGCGGAACCAGGGCGATACTGTGGCCCGGTAGTCATAGCCGCCCGCGATGAGGTTGCTGCCGACCGTGTTGATCATGCCGGTCACGATCGCGGCGCTAAGCAGCGTGTACATGGTCTTGTCCATGCGGCTGGTGGCGCCGCGCACCGCTGGCACGCTGATCCGCCGGTAGAGCAGGATCGCCAGCCCGGCGACCGTAGCGAGGCCGGACAGCGTGCCGAAGGACACCGACATCAGGTGGTAGCCGAATTCTGAAATGCCCAGCGCCGCGGTCCAGCTCGCCGGCACCAGAATGCCGAGCACGTGACCGCCGAGCACGGCGAGCAGCCCGAAATGGAACAGCGGGCTGCCCAGGCGCAGCAGCCGGCTCTCGTAAAGCTGGGAGGACCGGGTCGTCCAGCCGAACTGGTCATGCCGGTAGCGCCACAGGTGCCCAAGCACGAAAGAGGTGAACGCCACGTACGGCACGGTCAGCCACCACAGCGTGGTCATCGCCGCCCTCCGCGCTGCTCGGCCAGCATCACGTCCATCCCGAACGGTTCCAGGCCCACCTCTTCCTCCGGCGGTCCTTGCACGGCCAGCTCAGCGACCCGGCGCCGATCGGCGATGCTGAGTTCCGGCAATGTGGCAGATACCGCGTCAAGCACCGCGACATAGGGCGAGGCGGCCTCCCGCAGGGACTGCCTGAGCAGTTCCAGCACTGGGCGGTACTCGACGAGCAGCCGGTGGCCGGCCACCGGGTCGACGGTCGAGGCGAACTCCAGCACCACTGGCAGATGATCGGGCAACTCGTGCTCGCCCAGCTCGACTCCCGCCGCGCGGTAGGCGTGCTTGAATCGCAACAGGGCCATGCCGCGTTTGCGGGTGTCGCCGTAGGCGTAGTACGTCAGATGCAGGCAATGACGGCGGCGCAGGTCGAAGGTCTCGACGTAGTGCGCGGCCAGTTCCATCAGCGGCATGGAGCGGGCGCGCTCCACGAACGACGCCAGCGTAGGTCCGGCCGGCGCGGGCAACGTGGCCGCTGACGCGCTCAGCTCGCCGAACAGGTCACAGGTCTGCTGGTTCGGGTAGTCCAGCAGCAGCGCGGCGATCCGCCACACCATGCGCTGCTCGTACTGGCTACGTTCGGGACAACGCGTTCGGCGCAACATCATCATCTGGTGCGCTCCGGGATCTGGTCCGCACCGTTGGCTGGTGCCGGAGGAAACAGCCCGTTCGTGGTTTTGCCGTCCCAGTTGAGCAGGTTGATCCGGTGGGCCTTGTCCACCGGCGCAGCGACACCGTTCGTGTCGGTGAGGTGGAACCTGCCGTCCATGGCGTCGAACGCGGTCATGCCGGGCCCGCCATCGGAGTCCAGGCTGCACCCGGTGGCCAGCGCGTCCAGCCGGTGCGCATCCGAGCTGGCCGCGCTCGGGATCACGTAGCGATGCTCGTACTTCGCGATGGCCAGCAACCGGTACATCGCTTCGATATCCGCCGGGCGCAGCCGCACCGACTCGGCGATCTCCGGTCGCACCGGCTCGCCGAGGTTGACCCGGCGCATGTGTGCGCGCATGGCGGCCAGCCGTCCCAACGCGGCGCGCACCGGCCCGACATCGCCCGCGGTGAACAGCTCCGCCAAGTACTCCACCGGGATGCGCAGGGCATCAATCGCGCCGAACAGGTTGCCGGCGTCCTCGCCGTCATGCCCCGTAACCGACAGCACGTCCACCACGGGGGACAGCGGCGGCACGTACCAGACCATCGGCATGGTGCGGTACTCCGGATGCAGCGGCAGCGCCACCTGATAGTCCACGATCAGCTGGTACACCGGGGACGCCTGCGCCGCCTCGATCCAGTCAGACGAGATCCCAGCCCGCTGCGCCTCGGCCACCACCCGCGGGTCATGCGGGTTGAGGAAGACGCCTAGCTGCGCGGGGTAGAGGTCCTGCTCCCGAGGCACCGATGCGGCCGCCAGCACGGCGTCGGCGTCGTAGAGCAGCACCCCGAGGTAGCGCAGCCGCCCCACGCAGGTCTCCGAACAGACGGTGGGAATCCCCACCTCTACCCGCGGGTAGCAGAACGTGCACTTTTCTGCCTTGCCGGTCTTGTGGTTGAAGTAGATCTTCTTGTAAGGGCAGCTGGTGACACACTGCCGCCAGCCGCGGCAGCGGTCCTGGTCGACCAGCACGATGCCGTCCTCGCTGCGCTTGTAGATCGCTCCGGACGGGCACGACGCCGCGCAAGAGGGATTGAGGCAGTGCTCGCAGATCCGCGGCAGGTAAAACATGAATGTCTGCTCGAACTCCAGCTTCACCTGCGCGGAGACCTTGGCCAGCACGGGATCGTGGCTGATCTGCTCCGGTCCGCCGCCTAGATCGTCGTCCCAGTTCGCCCCCCAGGTGACCGCGGTGTCCGCACCGGTGATCTGCGATTTGGGCCGGGCCACCGGAACGGTGTCCGACGGGGGAGCGGAAAGCAGGTTGTCGTAGTCGTAGGTCCACGGCTCGTAGTAGTCGGCGACCGTCGGCAGGTCGGGGTTGGCGAAGATGTTCAGCAGCCGCTTGGCCCGCGAGCCGGAGCGCAGCGTCAGGCGGCCGCGTTTGGTCAGCGTCCAACCGCCCTTCCACCGCTGCTGGTCCTGGTACTGCCGCGGGTATCCCTGCCCGGGCCGGGTTTCCACGTTGTTGAACCACACGTACTCGACGCCGCCGCGGTTGGTCCACGCTTGCTTGCAAGTCACGCTGCAGGTGTGGCAGCCGATGCACTTGTCCAGGTTCATCACCATGGCCAGCTGTGCCATCACGCGCATCAGTAGGTCACCTCCTGGCTGCGGCGGCGAATAGTGGTGACCTCGTCGCGCTGGTTGCCGGTGGGGCCGTGGTAGTTCATCGCGAACGACTGCTGGGCGTAGCCACCGATGAGGTGCGTCGGCTTGATCATCAGTCGGGTCAGCGCATTGTGGATACCGCCGCGCTTACCGGTCTTCTCGGTACGTGGCACGCCCACCGGGCGGTCCTGGGCGTGGTACATGAACACGGTGCCTTCGGGCATCCGGTGGCTGACGATCGCCCGGGCCACCACCACGCCGTTACGGTTGACCGCCTCGATCCAGTCGTTGTCCTTGACGCCGATCTTGGCGGCGTCCACATCGGACATCCAGATGCACTGTCCACCGCGGGACAGCGTGAGCATGTGCAGGTTGTCCTGGTAGGTGGAGTGAATCGACCACTTCGAATGCGGCGTCAGGTACCGGACAGTGACCGCACGGTGGCCGTTGCTTTCGACAGCACCGACAGCCGGCTCGCCGAACAATCCCGTCATGTCCAGCGGCGGGCGGAAGATCGGCAGCTGCTCACCGAGCTCGGCCATCCAGTCGTGGTCGAGGTAGAAGTGCTGGCGGCCGGTCAGCGTGTGCCACGGCTTGAGTCGCTCGGTGTTGATGGTGAACGGGGAGTAGCGCCGGCCGCCGGTTTCGCTGCCCGACCACTCCGGTGACGTGATCACCGGCACCGGCCTGGCCTGGGTGTCGGCGAAGCTGACCCGCTTACCTTCGCTCTCCGCGGCGAGGTCGGCCAGCGCGGTGCCGGTGCGCCGCTCCAGGGCCCGGAAACCCTCGGTGGCCAGCCGGCCGTTAGTGGTGCCGGACAGCGCCAGGATCGCCTCGGCGGCGTGGACGTCCCTGGCGAGTGACGGGCGCCCGGCGGCCCGCCCGGACACAACCGCGCCATTGGCTGCTTTCAGATAGCTGACCTCGGCGTCGGGGTGGACAGTGACGCCCTTGGTGGTCAAGCCGACCCGCTCCACCAGCGGGCCGAGCGCGGCCATCTTGTCACCGATCGCGGGATAGTCCCGTTCCACGACGACCAGCCGCGGCATGGTTTTGCCGGGAATGGGCTCGCACTCGCCGGCTCTCCAGTCCCGCACCCGGCCGCCCGGTTGCGCGGTGGCGTCGGCGGTGTCGTGCATCAGCGGTACGGCGACGATGTCGCGGCGCACGCCGAGGTGTTTCTCGGCCAGCCAGGAGAACCCCCGAGCGATCCGGTGGAACGCCTCGAAGTCGGTCTTGGTCTCCCACGGCGGGGGGATCGCCGGGGAGAAGGCGTGCACGTAGGGGTGCATGTCGGTGCTGGACAGATCATGCTTCTCGTACCAGGTGGCGGCGGGCAGCACGATGTCGGAGAACAGCGTCGTGCTGGTCATCCGGAAATCCAGCGACAGCAGCAGGTCCAGTTTGCCCACTGGTGCCTCGTCTCGCCAGCTAACCTCAGCAGGGCGCACCCCCTCGCAGTCGCTGGCCTGCAGGTTGGACTGAGTGCCCAGCAGGTGGCGCAGGAAGTACTCGTTGCCCTTGGCCGAGGAGCCCAGCAGATTGGCTCGCCACACGGTCAGGCACCGCGGGAAGTTCTCCGGCGCGTCCGGGTCCTCGCAGGCGAACCGCAGGTGCCCGGTGGCCAGGCTGTCGACGACATGTTCGGCGGCGTCCTTGTCCAGCTGGGCGGCCTCGTCAGCCAGCTCCAGCGGGTTGCGGTTGAACGTCGGGTAGCTGGGCATCCAGCCCAGCCGGCTGGCCAGCGCGATGTTGTCCGCCGCGGTGCGCCCCGCAAAGCGCCCCTGCGCCAGTGGTGAGGCCATAATTTCAGCGGTGAACGGGTCGTACCGCCACTGATCGGTGGCCAGGTACCAGTACACGGTGCCCTGCATCTGCCGTGGCGGGCGCTGCCAGTCCAGGCCGAAGGCCAGCGTGGCCCAGCCGGTGATCGGCCGGCATTTCTCTTGGCCGACGTAGTGCGCCCAGCCGCCACCGTTGACGCCCTGGCACCCGGTGAGCATCACCAGTGCCAGGAACGATCGGTAGATCTGATCGGAGTGGAACCAGTGGTTCGTCCCCGCACCCATCAAGATCATCGATCGGCCACCGGAGCGCTCGGCGTTGTCGGCGAACTCCCGGCCAATGCGTGCGGCTGCGGCCGCGGGCACCCCGGTGATCGGCTCTTGCCAGGCCGGGGTGTACGGCTGCTCGGCATCGTGGTAGCCGGTGGGCCAGCTGCCCGGCAGGCCAGCCCGGTGCACCCCGTACTGCGCCAGCAGCAGATCGAACACCGTGGTGACGAGCTTGCCGGCGACCCTGCGGACCGGTACCCCGCGGCGCAGCACCCCCGGTTCGCTGGTGTCAAACCGCGGCAGGCTGATTTCCGCCGGGGCAGTGACCTCGTCCCCGTAAAGGCTCAGCAAGGGATCCACGCCGCACAGGTCGAGATTCCAGCGACCTTCCTCGCCGCGGGTGAACCGGTGGCCCAGTGACCCATTCGGGACCACCGGCTGCCCGGTGGCCGCGTCCACCAGCACGGTCTTTGACTCAGCGCCTTCGCGGGCATTGCCCAGGTCGGCCGCGGTGAGGAACTTGCCCGGCAGGTAGGTATCGCCGTGCTGTTCCAAAGTGATAAGGAATGGCAGGTCGGTGAAGCGTTTGACGTAGTCCATAAATCGCGGTGTCTGGCGGTCGACGAAGAATTCCTTGAGAATCACGTGTCCCATCGCCATGGCCAGCGCGGCATCGGTACCCGGCCGCGCCGGGAGCCACTCATCGGCGAATTTGGTGTGATCGCCGTAGTCGGGGGATACCACTACCACTTTCTGGCCGCGGTACCGCGCTTCGGTCATATAGTGCGCATCCGGGGTCCGGGTAACCGGGACGTTGGAACCCCACATGATCAAATAGCTGGCGTCGAACCAATCTGCGGATTCCGGGACGTCGGTTTGGTCGCCGAACACCTGAGGCGAAGCTTCCGGAAGATCAGCGTACCAGTCGTAGAACGACAGCATGGCCCCGCCGATCAACGAGATGAAACGGGCACCTGCGGCGTGGCTGACCATCGACATTGCCGGAATCGGCGAGAATCCGGCGATCCGGTCGGGACCATATCGCATAATGGTGTGCACGTGCGCCGCTGCGGCGATCTCGACGGCCTCCCACCATTCGGCGCGGACGAAACCACCCATGCCGCGCGCCGATTTGTACCGGCGTGCTTTCTCGGGGTCGTCGGCTACGTCGGCCCACGCCAACACAGGATCTTTGAGCCGGTGCTTCGCCTCGCGGTACAGCTCCAGCAGCGTGCTGCGCACGTAGGGGTAACGTACCCTGGCCGGCGAGTAGGTGTACCAGGAGAAGGACGCGCCTCGCGGGCAACCACGGGGCTCGTATTCGGGCTTGTCCGGGCCGATCGACGGGTAATCGGTCTGCTGCGCTTCCCAGGTGATGATCCCGTCTTTGACATAGATTTTCCACGAACATGAACCGGTGCAGTTCACCCCGTGTGTCGAGCGCACCACCTTGTCGTAAGCCCAGCGGTCCCGGTAGAAGACGTCCGCCGATCGACCACCGATTCGGTGTACGGTGCGCAGATCTGCCGAGATATCCCCTCGCTGGAAATGCCGACCCAAGCGCAGTAGTAAATTGTCGAAATTGGTGTCAGCGGTATCGGCGGTATCGGTCACAGTCACCACCTCGTTGGGCTGAATTCACGTTGGGAGCTAGCCCGCTTACCCTAGAGGCTGGTTTGATGGCTGTTCAAGAAGGACAGCAGCTGCTCACATCGCTACACTGATAATCGGTGCGGCGGGCGTAACATGGCAGTCACATTGCAGGCCGGACTAGCCCTACTCTGCGGGGCGGTGACGTGCCATAACGACGCGTCGCCGAAGCTCCGGCAAGCTGGCCGGGTGAGGTGGCTCACGGTTTGACGTCACAACAGTTTCTGGGTGCTTTACAAGCGGTAACACGGTAGTTACTTTCCTTGCCGCCATTACTTTTTCAGCGACCCGGCTTTATGATCATCGAAAGTGAGCGTTTCAGTTTCACCGATCATGGTGCCGGCTGTCGGTGGACCATCGGTAGCGGCGCATGGGTACTCGCCCGTCGCGGGCCAGGACGCCCTCAGTGCGTAGCCGGCTCAGTTGCTCGGCGGCCAGCTGCGGTGCGGGAGTCCCGTCGGCGCGCAGCACCCGATGCCAAGGGAGGCCGTGACCGTCCTCGGCAAGGATTCGCCCCACCAGCCTGGCCCGTCCGGGTAGCCCGACTTGGGCCGCGACATCGCCGTAGGCCAGCACGCAGCCTGCCGGGATGGCTGCTACCGCCTCTCGTACCCGTTCCAGGACCTCCAGGTCCATTGCGCCTCCGCCCGTCATCCGCTTGGAAATGATCGCCTTGCTGTAACGCTTCGCCGCAAGGGCCGATTACTTTCGCACCAAGCTGGAACTTAGGCAAGCCTAAGTAGAAAAAGATAGGCAACCCTAATTCATCTGCTCGCCCTGGAGGTGCGTGCCATGGCTACCGTTAGATGCTTCCTACTTTTCACTCCTTGCCTCGCCCTCGCGCCTGCTCTGGTGCTCGGTACCGGCGGACTCGTCAGCGCCGCGGCCGCACCACGGCCCGCAGTGAGTCCTCCCCCCACTGTCCAGGTCGACGTATCCACCGATACCGCGCGGGGGCTGGTCGACCGTGCCCTCTCCCGCTCTTTCGTCTCTGCGCCGCCCGGGAGGTCCGCCATCAAGGAGATCGTCAACCTGAACACCGTCGTGCCCTTCGCGCAGAAGTGGAAAGAGGCGATTGCTCGCCGTGACGTCCGCGCCGCGATGCAGGCCGGCGAGAACTATGAAGTTGCGTGGCAGGCCGTCGAGGCCTACATCAACCATCGTTCACTGCCGCTGTACACCGCCATCGAAGTTGACACCCAGTTCGTCATTGACGACGGCCTCAAGCGGGCCCCAGCCCGATTGGCAGGCGTTGCTCGAGCTCGCTGACAGCCTGCGTAGACAACTCGAGGTGGCGATCGGGTTCATCTCCGCCCAGCCCGCGCCGAGCCCACTGTTCGATGTCCTGGTGCTGCTGCGCGGCGTTCGGGCTCAGCTGCTGATCAGTCGGGATGCTCTCGCTGCCGGCGACGTCGACAAGGCCAGGACGTTCTTCAACAAGTTCAAGGCCGGTTACACACCCAGCGTCGAAGCGTTGATCTCGTTGCGTTCGGCTGCGGCCGCTCAAGAGACCAAGGACGCCTTGAACGCCCTGGTGGCGAAGTTCGCCGATCCCACTGCCACCGCCGCACAGCTCCCCCCGCTGCTCGCCACCCTGCTCGACCGCTTGGGCTATGGCGTGAACCTGTTGAATGCCGCCGCGCGAGCCGCTGATCCACACAAGAGCACGTTTACCGACACCGACAAGACGGCCCTCAGGCAGCTGAACACAGTGGCGCAAGACCTGAAGCAGGGCACCGCCACAGCTGGGGCAACCGGGCCGGGATCGCCCTTTGCCGCGGTCCAGCCGGCGCTGGAGTCCAAGGCCCGGGTGGTTAATACCGCGGCCACGCTGCGCAGTGCGCTGGCGGCCTACGCCAGCTCGCCCACCGATCAGTCGAAGAAGACTGCGCTCGAAGCGGTGGCCCTGAGCCAGCAAACCTTGGTGGGCCAGTTCTGGACCGATCCGGTGCTGCAGGCTTTCCTGAAGGGGCTGCCCAGCTGATCCTCGACGGGGCGTGGGTCGGCTGGCGCACGCACTCAACGATCATGATATTTGGCTGCCGTCGGGCACGCCCTCCCCCGCTCCACATTGTCAGCGTCTCGTGGTTGCATGCGCAGCGTGCCCACCCTGATTCGCTCAGTAACCACCCCCCCTGAGGCCAGCACCTGGGATTGCTATGCCCGCCGGGTTTTGGAGCATGCCGGTGGGTCGCTTCGGGTGTTAGGCGGCCCCGGTACCGGCAAGACCACGCTGGTGGCGGATACGGTCGCAGATCGGGTGCGGCGCGGAACGGATCCCGAACACGTGCTGGTGCTCACTTCCAGCCGCCGCGCGGCCATTGACGTGAGGGAACGCATCATCGAGCGGCTGGCGGCCGGCGGGATTACCCCCACCGTGCGCGAACCGCTGGTGCGCACGGTGCACTCCTATGCCTTCTCCGTCCTCCGGCTGCAGGCCTCGCTGCACGACGTGCCGCCACCCCGGTTGCTGTCCGGATCCGAGCAGGATGTCGTGATTCGGGAACTGCTCGCGGGCGAACTGCAGTCCGGTGGGCGGGCCTGGCCCGCGCGACTACGGTCGGCGCTGGGCTTGCCGGCCTTCGCGAGCCAGCTGCGGGATCTGCTGATGCGTGCCGCAGAACGTGGCCTGGCGCCGGAGGACCTCACCGCCCTGGGCCGGCGCTGCGGGCGCGACGAGTGGGTGGCGGCCGGGCGATTCTTCCGCAGTTACGAGCAGGTGATGCTACTGCGCGGATCGGCGGGCACTACCATCCCGCAAGCCACCGCGCCGGCCTTGGACGCGGCCGAGCTGGTGTCTGCGGCGCTACTGGTTCTCGATACCGATGCCGCAGTGTTGCGTCGGGAGTGCGACCGGGTGCGCCATCTCATCGTCGATGATGCCCAGCATCTGGACCCGTTGCAGGCCAGGCTGGTGAAGCGACTCGGCTCCGGGGCACACGAGCTGCTTCTGTTCGGCGATCCGGACCAGACGATCTTCTCGTTCCGCGGAGCGGACCCTGGACTGCTCACCACCGGTGAATCGGCAGTGGTGCGGCTGTACACCGACCATCGGATGGCGCCAGCGGTGCGTACCGCGGTGTCCCGGCTGGCCAGCCGGTTGCCCGGGCCGCGCGCCGACCAGCCCCGCCCAGTAGGGGAGCAGCCGGGTGGGCAGGTCACCATCCGGGTGTTCGGCTCCGCCGCGGTCGAGGCGTCCTGGGTGGCTGACCAGCTCCGCCGCGCTCACCTGCTCCACGGCGTGGCGTGGTCGGACATGGCGGTGCTGGTGCGCTCTACCGCGAGGGCGCTGCCGGCCTTGCGCCGGGCGCTGCTCGCGGCAGGCGTGCCAGTCGCGGTGCCGCGCGAGGAGCTACCGGTGGCTTCCGAGGGTGCGGTGGCACCGTTGCTCGCAGTGCTGCGCTGCGCGGTGCACCGGCGCGCCCTCGACCCGGAGACGGCGGCCGCGCTGCTCAGCTCCCCGCTCGCGGGTGCGGATCCAGTGGGCTTGCGCCGGTTACGCCGGGAGCTGCGCCGCCGAGAGCTCGCCGCCGGGGGTACCCGGCCCAGCGGCGAGCTGCTGGTCGACGCGCTGCATAGCGACGACCAACTCAACGGGCTCGACGACCGGACTGCGGCCCCGGCGAGGAGGCTCGCCAGCCTGTTGAGCACCGCCGCTACCGCCGCCCGCAGCGGTAAGACCGCCGAGGAGGTGCTGTGGCAGGTATGGCACCGCAGCGGGCTGGCACCGCGCTGGGCTGCCATGGCGATGCGTGGCGGCCCCGCTGGTACACAGGCTGATCGGGACCTCGATGCGGTGGTCGCGCTGTTCGACGCGGCGGCTCGATATACCGATCGGCTACCCGGTGCCGATTGTGGTCCTTCCGGGGTGCTCGGTTTCTGCGACTATGTCAGCGAGCAGCAGATACCCGGTGGCTCGCTGGCCGCGCGGTCGCCCGAGGGCGAGGCGGTGGCGGTGCTCACCGTGCACGCCGCCGCGGGACGGGAGTGGTCTGTCGTCGCGGTGCCCGGCGTGCAGGAAGGTCACTGGCCAGACTTGCGGATACGTGGCTCCCTGCTCGGCGTGGAACAGCTGATCGATGCGGTCGCCGGCATCGATCCCGCTACGGTGTCGCGCACCGCGCCGCTGCTGGCCGAAGAACGGCGACTGCTGCTGGTGGCGGCCAGCCGCGCGCAAGACCGGTTGCTGGTCAGCGCGGTGCGCGGAGAAGACGAGCAGCCCTCCCGGTTCCTCGCCGAGCTGGCGGGCACTGACGCGCCGGGATTAGAGCCGCCGCCGGTGGCTGCCCAAGACCGGGGCCTGTGCCTGCCCGAACTTGTCGCCGAGTTACGCCGCGTGTGTTGCGATCCGGATGAGACCGACCCCCGGCGCCGCGAGGCTGCCGCGGGCCTGGCGCAGCTGGCTCGCGCCGGCGTCCCCGGTGCGCACCCCGACTCCTGGTATGGGCTAGGCCCGCTGTCGAGCCAGGCGCCGCTGCGGGTGGGCGGCGAGCCCGCCAGAGTGTCGCCGTCGCTGGTGGAGTTGGTATCGAGTTGCCCGTTGCGCTGGCTGCTCACCCGGCACGGTGGCGAGGACGTCCGAGCGCTGGCCGCAGTCACCGGGTCGGTGGTGCACCGGTTGGTTCAGGCGGTGGCGGCCGGTGCCACCGAGGAGCAGGTCGAGGCGGCTTTGGCGCAAGCGTGGGCCGGTGTGGACGCAGGCGCCCCGTGGTACTCCCGCGCTGAGCAGCAGCGCATCCGGCAGATGGTGGACATGTTCCGGCGCTGGTGGCGCGACAGCCGCGCAGACCTCACCGAGGTCAGCTGCGAACAAGACATTGAGGCGCATCTTCCCCCGTCCGAGCCGGTTCTGGACAGCCCTGCCGGCGAGACAGCGATCACCTTGCGCGGGCGGGTGGACCGCCTGGAACGGGACCGTCACGGTCGACCGGTGATCGTCGATGTGAAGACCAGCAAGGTGCCGGTCAGCAAGCAGGCCGCCGAAGATCACGCGCAGCTGGCCGTCTACCAGCTTGCCGCCGCCCACGGCGCCTTCACTGAGCTGGGCTTATCTGCCGAGCCTGGGGGGGCCTGCATCGTGCAGGTTTCCGCGCGCACCACCGCCGCCGTGCAGCGCGATCAACAGCCGCTGGACCCACCGGGGGTGGCCCACTGGCGCGGTATCGTGCGCGAGGCGGCCCGGCGAACTACCGGGCCCCACTTCGTCGCCATCGACAACGGCGACTGCGCGCGATGCCCCTGCAAGATCGCCTGCCCGCTGCACGACTCCGGCCGGCAGGTGACTGAATGACGGTGGCACCAGCCGGGCATCCGGCGCCCACCGGCGGCATCGGGCCCGTCGAGCTCGCCAGGGAACTCGGCACCCCGCCGCCCACCGATGAGCAAGCCGACGTCATCGCCGCCGACCCCGGCGAGCCGATGCTCGTGGTCGCCGGCGCCGGATCGGGTAAGACCGAGACGATGGCGGGTCGCGTGGTGTGGCTGGTTGCCAACGGCTACGTCACTCCCGACGAAGTCCTCGGCCTGACGTTCACCCGCAAGGCAGCCCAGCAGCTGGCCGACCGGATCCGGGCGCGGCTGCGCCGGCTCGCCGGCTCGCCGGTACTGGATCAGCTCGATCCGACCGGGCAGCGCAGGGCCGCCGTGCTGGCCGGTGAGGCCACCGTGCTCACCTATCACGCCTACGCCGGCCGGCTGGTCGCCGAGCACGGGCTGCGGCTACCCACCGATCCTGGAGCGCGGCTGCTCACCGAGACCGGTGCGTGGCAGCTGGCGCATCGGGTCACCGCCGGCTGGGAGCCCGATCTGGACCTGGACGGGAAGGTGCCCCGCACGGTCACCGGCTGGCTACTCGGCCTGGCCGGGCAGCTCGCCGAGCACCTGTGCGAGCCGGCCAAACTGCGCGAATACACCGAAGCGTTGATCGACGCGCTGGTCACCGCCGAGCCTGGGCCGCGTCAGCGTGGTCCGCTGCGTGCCGACCTGAAGCCGGTGCTGGATGCCCAGCGTTCCCGGCTGGCGATATTGCCCCTGGTGCAACATTATCTCGACCTCAAGCGGCGCGAGGCGGTGCTCGACTTCGGTGATCAGATGAGCCTCGCGGCCATGCTGGCGCGGGACCATCCGGAGGTGGGCGCCGCGCAGCGGGCTCGTTTCGGCGCAGTACTGCTCGATGAGTACCAAGACACCGGGCATAGCCAGCGGGTGCTGTTGCGGTCGTTGTTCGGCACCGCTGGTATCCCGGTGACCGCGGTCGGTGATCCGTGCCAGTCGATCTACGGCTGGCGCGGTGCTTCGGCGGCGAATCTGCCGCGTTTCACCACCGACTTTCCCCGCGCGGATGGGACTCGTGCGGCCACCCGCGGGCTGCTAACCAGCTTCCGCAACCCACCTGAGGTGCTCGCGGTGGCCAACGCGGTATCCGGTGCGCTGCGCCGCGCGGCGGTGCCGGTGGCGGAGTTGCGCTGCCGGAATGGTGCCGACCCCGGTGAGGTCCGCGTGGCGTTGCTGCCCGACGTTCGGACCGAGGTCAGCTGGGTTGCCTCCGGCATCGCTGACCGCTGGCACCGCGCGCTGGCCGAACGCGGCACCCCACCCACCGCGGCGGTGCTGGTGCGCCGGCGCACGGATATGGCGGCGCTGGCCGCCGCCCTGCGCGCTCGCGACGTCCCGGTCGAAGTGGTGGGGCTCGGTGGATTACTGGACACCCCAGAGATCCGCGACTTGGTCAGCGTGCTGCGGCTCCTGGTCGATCCCTTGGCCGGTACCGCTGCGGTGCGGCTGCTCACCGGCGCGCGGTGGCGCATCGGTGCTGCCGACCTGGCGGCATTGTGGGCTCGAGCCCGGGAACTGGCGATCGATCACCAAGTGCCCTCGCAGTCGCACAGCGCGGGCCATAACGGGTCCCACCAGCACACCGAACCGGCAGCGGTACTAGCAACTCTGCCCGCAGATGTGCCCAGGGAGTCCGCTGAGTCGGCGGGACTGGTGGACGCGGTGGACTCGCCCGGCGAGCCAATGCGGTACTCCGAGCTGGGCTATCGGCGGCTGCGCGCGCTGGGCGCTGAGCTACGAGCGCTGCGGCGCCGGATCAACCAGCCGTTGACCGACCTGGTGGCGGATGCGGAGCGCACCTTGCTACTGGACGCCGAGTCCCTGGCGCGTCCCGGTCCGGCTGGTCGCGCCCATTTGGACGCCTTTGCCGACGTGGTGGCGGATTTCGCCGCGGCCAGCCCGCTGGCCGGCTTACCCGCCCTGCTGGACTACCTGAGCACTGCCGAGGACACCGAAGACGGTCTTGAGCCAGGTGAGGTCCAGGTCGCCCAGGACCGGGTGCAAATCCTCACCGTGCACGCCGCCAAAGGTCTTGAATGGCAGGTGGTGGCCCTTCCCCACCTGGTTGATGGGGTCTTCCCAGCGGCCAAGAAGAGCTCCTCGTGGCTGCGCACGGTCACCGAACTGCCGGTCGTGCTGCGTGGCGACCGCGCCGATCTGCCTGAGCTCATGCTTCCCGGCCCTGACCAGAAGCGAGCCGATCAGAAGCAACTTGCCGAGGCGCTGGCGGCGCACGAGGCTGCCTTCGATGCCCGGCGGCTGACCGAGGAACGCCGGC